>NZ_FNNO01000038.1:0-1325 GCF_900106985.1 Hydrobacter penzbergensis
CATTAACGTTTCGTCTTAATTAAAAGAATTTCAACTGATTATCTTTTTGCTCTTTGAAATTTTGTTGTATGGGTTCAGCGAATAGTTCGTGTAGAGGCACCTTATCGAAGATGCAGATGCTGACTACTTGAATAATCTCATATAAGGATTGCTTTAATTGGTACTTCTTTTTTGCAATAGCAATCAGGACGTAAACAGAAATAGCAATCCAAATTTGAATTTTCACTGCGTTTTCAGATCTGCCCCAGAAGGATTTAATTTTCAGATGCTGTTTGATCCATTTAAAAAACAGCTCGATTTTCCATCTATGCTTATAGAGCTGAGCTATTTCGGTAGCCTTCAACTCAAAGTTGTTAGATAAGAAAACCAGGACGCGATCATTATCGGCATCATAGAATTTTATTCTTCGCATCCGGGTGGGAAAATCTTGTTTGGCATAAAATCCGTTTAAGCGGATGGTTTGGTCACACATGATCCCAGCCGGTAGTTTCTTTGGAGATACGGACGATACTCGCGAAAAGTCGAGGTTATCCTTAGCACGTGTGATAAAGAAGGCTTTTGCCTTGTGAATATCATACAATCTACCAAAGTCAGTGTAGCCGCGGTCTACGACATAAAAGCTATCTGGCTGAAAGACGATATTGTCCAGGATATTCACTTCGTGAACCGAAGCCGGCGTGATTTGGATAAATTCCGGAATAGCAGTTTTTAAATCCAATTGGACGTGGACTTTGACACCGCCCTTTGTTGTTCGGAATTTTGCCCAACTGAATGCTGACAGGCATACGTCAATCACGGTTGCATCGATGGCAAACACATTGTTCTTAAGGTCAACTTCCAGATCGCTATCTTTTAGATACAATGATTTTGCTTCTTCGATTAAGATCATTGCCATCCCAGAGAAAATCCTGCAATCACGATTTTCATTTGCCTTGGATAAAGTACTTTTTGCAATGGCTCTACCAATACCCAGGTGATACAGTTTTCCCGCATTTGCTCGAAGGCAAACTATGGTATCGGATAGACTCTCCCGATGGGTTAGTTGACCAAAAGCCATGCACAGAAATTGTTTCCAGCATGAAAACTGTTTTGATTTAAAATCTCCTTTATGCCGATCGACACAAGCATAAAACACTTTATGAGAAACCAATTCCATTATCTGAGAGAAGACATATTTACCCTGATTCATAAGTATTGATTATCAATACTTTAAAACAAGTCAAATTTTGGCAATTTTCAAATCGTTTCCATTGCAAAATCTGCTAGAACCCAATACAGACAATAATTTCAAAGAACTTATTTATTCAACATCGAAACAACACTGA
>NZ_FNNO01000014.1:0-108990 GCF_900106985.1 Hydrobacter penzbergensis
TCTACACGAACTATTCGCTGAACCCATACAACAAAATTTCAAAGAGCAAAAAGATAATCAGTTGAAATTCTTTTAATTAAGACGAAACGTTAATGAATCGTTTTAAATCTTTAGTACGCAAAGATAGCTGAATAGGCCGCACTACAGCTTTTCATACAATGCCCTGAGTTTATCGCGGGTCATCTGCTTTTCCCAATCCTTCCCTAACGCGTTCTCCCACAAGGGTTTCATACCCAGAGATACATTGATCATGGCGTCAAACTGTTCATCGGTCAGGCCCTTGCAGATACCGGCGGGGATATCGATCTGGTTCTTTTCTACCATGTATTTGAATTCCTTCACGCCTGCAGGGTAATATTCTTCCAGGTGGTTCATCACAATGCAATTGCCAATACCATGTTTGGTGCCCAGCAGGTAAGACAATCCATAACTCACTGCATGCGCCACACCTACCTGTGAGTACGCAATGCTCATACCGCCGGCATAAGAAGCCATCATCAGTTTATCATCGCAGGTCTCATCCCATCCGCTGCGTTTTACATAAATATCCTGGCAGAGTTGCAGCGCTTTCTCTCCATAGCTTTTGCTGAACTCGTTCAGGTAAGTGCCTTCGAGGCTTTCTATGCAATGGATATAGCAGTCCATACCGGTATAAAAACGCTGGTTCGCCGGCGCATCTTTGGTCAGTTCAGGATCGAGCACGATCTGATCGAATGGTGTGAAATCGCTGTTCATGCCCAGTTTGCGCGTAGGGCCCGTTAATACGGTGGTCCTGCTTACTTCGGCGCCTGTACCACTGAGGGTGGGTATGCCCACTTTGTAAACGCCTGCATGTTTTACCAGGTCCCATCCCTGGTAATCGGCCGATGAGCCCGGATTGTTCATCATCAATGAAACCGCTTTCGCCAGGTCCATCACCGATCCGCCGCCTATGCCAATGATGCCGCTTACTGTTCCGAATTTTTCTTTCAGTTGGTTGGCCAATGCATCTACCTGTGTTGTCTTCGGTTCATAAGTAACATCGGCAAAAATCAGTTGATCCTTTCCTCTTAACGGTACCCGGCCTGCCAATGGTTTCCCTTCAAAAAAATGATCCAGCAGGAATATCATCGGGGCATCGCCCTTGCGATGCGGTGCCAGGATCTCATCCAACTGGTTGAAACTGCCGCGTCCGTATACAACATAACTCACCATCTTGAAATTGCGAAAACTCATAATCTTCGGTATTTGATTCGCAAACCTACTTTAGATCAAGGTGATTTCAATAAGATTTACCCTGCATTCGCCGCTTTTTTTGCAGCATGCAGTAAGCAGACAATACCAGCATTGAATAAAATAAAAGTGAAAACAAAAACCGTAGACCGATGATTGATAGCTCAATTCTTGTTGTTTATCCTGCTCATCAGGCGCTTTACCCGGATCGACAGTTCATTCAGGCTGAAAGGTTTGGTAATATAATCATCTGCACCCAGCTCAAATGCTTCCATGACTATTTTTTCCTGTTCCATGGCTGAAAGAATAATAATGGGAATCGTTTTGCGGCCCGGTTGTTTTACCAATGAAACAACTTCGAGCCCGGATGCGTAGGGCATCATAATATCGCTGATGACAAGATCGGGATTGTCTTTTTCAATTCTTGCGATGGCGTCTCGGCCATCTCCGGTAGCAATTACTTCGTAACCTTCCTTCTTCAGTTTCAATTCAATTGTTTTCAATAGCATTGGTTCATCTTCTGCAACCAAGATTTTCATAGTGGGGGGATTTTATGAAATACCCGTTATAAAAATAGCCATTTAACCGCAGTCAGCCTATTTCTTTGCGTATCATATTTACTTCTTTCGTCAATTCTGCCCTGAAAACCTCAAAAGTGGCCTCCACTTCTACAACCCAGCCTGCAATGGGGGTCTTATCTTCAGCAGATTTGGCCGTTTTTTCTATTGATGCCAGCTGGTTCACCAATGATTTTGCCTGTAGCATAGACAGGGAGCCTTTCAGCTTGTGTGCCAGCTCTGAAACCGATTCCCATTCCCCGGCCCTGGTACTAAGCGCTAATTGCCGCACCTGCTCAGGTGTATCTTTTAAGAACAGGTCTAACACATCCAGCAAAGCGCTTTTATCGTCTAACTGTTCCAGTAAGCTCAAATCATAGTTATTGGTTCCGGCCATACCTCGGTATTGATTGCAGAATAAATATATGAAACGGCTATGAGAATAATCCTGCTGCGCGTTGCAGGTCTTCCGGTGTATCTATTTCAATACCCATATAATCGGTAACTACCATCTTTAGTGTAATGCCGTTTTCGAGGTAACGCAGGCATTCTATTTTTTCGGCGGTCTCCAGCGGAGTCATTTCCCATTGAGTAAAGCGCATCAACGCCTCCTTCCGGAAAGCATATACACCGATATGTTCGTAATAAACCGCGGCTGTTGCTGTATTTCTCAGATAAGGTATCACACTGCGGGAAAATAGCAGCGCATTCATCTGTTTGTCAACCGCCACTTTTACATAATTGGGATCGTTGATGAATTGCGCTTCTTTCATTACCTGCATCAGGGAAGCCACCTGCACTTTTTTTCCCGCTTCCCCTTCAAATACCTGCAATAGTTTTTCGAGTGGTTCTTTCTTTACAAAAGGTTCATCGCCCTGTACATTCACAATGATCTCCACATCGAGGTGTTCGGCCGCTTCCGCAATACGGTCGCTGCCGCTTTCGTGCGCCTTCCTGCTCATGATGGCCTGCCCGCCGTTTTGTTCAATCTCTTTGAAAATGATCTCGCTATCTGTTACCACATATACTTCATCGAACAACCCTGTTGCCACCGTATTATCATAAGTATGCCCTATCACCGTTTTCCTGCCCAGTTGCTGCATGAGCTTGGCCGGAAAACGGGTAGCAGCATAACGCGCCGGGATCATGGCTATCTTTTTCATGAACGCTGTTTCCTGCAAAGATCACGGGAGATCGTTAATAATCGGTTTTTATTTTTTGATTGAAAGGAAGGCCCATCTGGTAGCTCAATTCTTCATCGCGCTTTTCATCCAGCACATCCAGTCCGTAATGCAACCCGTCAACTGCTGTATTGTTGTAAGTGCCGAACAGGTGATCCCAGATGGAAAAAATATTACCGTAATTGCTATCTGTCTGCGGCCTTACATAATGATGATGCACTTTATGCATATCGGGAGAAACGATCACCCAATTCAAGACCCGGTTGAGCGTACGGGGAAAACGGATATTCGCATGATTGAACTGCGAGAGCAGTGCACTCATGCTCTGATACACCATCACGAGCCAAACTGGCGCTCCGCAAACAAATACGGCGAGCAAAGTAAATACCGCCCTGAAAACACTCTCGCCGGGATGATGCCTGTTGGCAGTAGTTGTATCCACATGCGTATCGGCATGGTGCACCATGTGGAACTTCCACATCCATTTGATCTTATGCTCTATATAATGAATCCAATAGGCGCCGATGAGGTCCAGCAACAATAATCCCAGTAATAGTGTAAGCCACAAGGGCATTGTAGCCAGGTACAAAATACCAAAGTGGTGCGCGGTGGCCCAGTCGCTCGTTTTAACGATCAGTACGGCAAAAAGAAAATTGACTACCGCTGTGGTGAGGGTAAAAAAAATGTTCACCAGGGCATGCTTCCATTTGTTGTACCTGAATCTGAATAGTGGTATGATGCCTTCGAGCAGCCAAAAAAAACTAATACCGCCTGCCAGTATCAGGGTGCGGTGGAGGCTGGGAATATGATTGAAATAATGAACGAGGTTTTCAAGCATAGCAAACGAAATAGCTTTATCAATTTACAAATTATTTCGCGAACGGGTTGTTCCTGTTATGCAAAACGCCCCTTATCCAGGGGCGTTTATGAAATTATTCGATATGATATTAATTATTCAGCATCAAAGGCATTACCAGCATCAGCAGGTCTTCTCCTTCTGCCTGCTCGCTGGGTTTGATAAGGCCCGCTTTGGTAGATGTTGACAATTCCATCCTGATCTCTTCCGTATCGGCTGCGCCCAGCATCTCAATGAGAAATTTGGCATTGAAAGCGATCTGCAGGTCGCCTCCATCGTACTGGCAGCTCATCCTTTCGTTACCTTCAAAACTGAAGTCCACATCCTGCGCTGCCATCTGCAGTTCACTGCCACTGATACTCAGCGCCACCTGGTTGGTACTCTTGTTACTGAACACATTCACCCGGCGAAGGGCATTCTGAAAATCTCCTTTGTTAACGATCAGCTTGTAAGGATTATCGACAGGTATCACCACTTTATAATCGGGGAAGCGCGCATCGATCAGCCGGCAGATCATTTGTGTTGAACCATGGTTCACAAAAAGATGATTACCGTTATAGCTGATGGTCAGCTCATCATCGTTATCCGGTAACGCATTCTTCAACAGGTTCAGGGGTTTTTTGGGAACGATGAAAGAATCGTTCTTGCTGGCTTTGGTATCGAGGCGCTTGTAGCGTACCAGGCGGTGGGCATCCGTTGCCACAAACTGTACCCCCTCTTTTGTCAGTTCAAAAAATACGCCGGTCATAGCAGGCCGGAGGTCATCATTGCTCACTGCAAAAAGTGTTTTGTTGATAGCAGTCAGCAGGGCGCTGCTGGTCATGGTAAAACCGGTAGTATCATCGGCCGGAGGTTCCTTCGGAAAATTATCGGGGTTTTCTCCCATCACCTTGTACTTACCATTGTCGCTGGTGATCTCAACAGCAAAATTTTTGTCGATATTGAAAGTAAGTGGCTGGTCGGGGATGTTTTTCAGCGAATCCAGCAGAATCTTAGCCGGGATACATACTTTGCCACTGACCTTACTCTCTACTTCCATCTGCACACGCATCACTGTTTCCAGGTCCGTAGCAACCACATTCAGTTTTTTGTCCTGTATTTCAAATAAAAAATCTTCCAGTATCGGTAATACGGTATTTGCGTTGATCACACCGCTGATCTGCTGCAGGTGTTTCAAAAGAGAGGAAGAGGAAACAATGAATTTCATTCTCGATCATTTAGGTTCGCAACAAACCTAGTGTAAAATGTTAATATTCGTAAACAGAAATTTGCACGCCTGCCGCATAAACAGTGTATAATGAGTTAGTGGCCATTTCCCAAAGCTTCCAGCAGTTCGCGGTACCTGGTCTTGGGCACTGGTTTTACCAGGTAACCCGTTACCGTATGGAAAGTGGCTGAATGTTGTATATCTGCCTCGTTGATGGATGAACTCACCATATATAGCGGAGGTGATACAACGGGCAGTTGCATTTTTTCGTAGGATGTCAGGAATTCCCAACCGTCCAGTACCGGCATATTGATATCAAGAAAAATGATATCGGGGAAATCCTTTTTGCCGGCGCCGGCAAGCTTTTCAAAATGGACCAGTGCTTCAGCACCATTATTAAAAGAATGCACTTCCTTTACCAGATCGGTAGACTCCAGGATCTTCCGGGCGGTAAACTGGTAAATGGGATCATCGTCTATGAGACAAACGGTATATTTCATAGTAATCTGACAGTGGATATTGGTTATTTTGCTTTGAAAAGTCTGACGCCTTAAAGGACAAATCTACATTATAATCCATTTTTAATGCAAACTTGTGAAAACCAGCCTCTCACCAGAAAAAGCCTTCCAGAAAATTAAACATTATTGCGCATATCAGGAACGCAATCATTACGAAGTGCGTGAAAAACTTTATGGAATGGGTTTGTTCAAGAAAGAGGTGGAAACATTAATTACCCGGCTCATCGAGGAAGATTATCTCAACGAAGCCCGCTATGCCATCCAGTTTGCAGGCGGTCATTTCCGCCTTAAAAAATGGGGTAAAATAAAGATCCGGTTTGAATTGCAACAAAAAGGTGTTAGTGATTACAACATAAAGGCGGCTTTGAAAGAGATCAACGAAGCAGATTACCTGCAAGTACTTTCCAAACTTGCCCTGGAAAAATGGGCAAGCCTGAAAGCTGAAAGTCCGGCTGGCCGCCACGCCAGAACCACTGCATTCCTTTTACGCAAAGGCTATGAAAATAACCTTATCCAGGAAGTGATAGCTGCCATTTATTGACCATCTTTGCAATCAAGAAAGTTGTTCCCCATGTCGTCGTCTTTGACTTTTTCACTGATACAACCCTCCCTTGCCTGGGAAGACAAGACCGCCAACCTCGGTCATCTCGGTCAGCTCCTGGAAAGCATCACCACCAAAACAGAAATTGTAATACTACCCGAAATGTTCAGCACCGGTTTCAGCATGCAGCCGGAAAAACTTGCAGAAAATATGGAAGGGCCTACCGTACAATGGATGAAGGACTGGGCGCACAAGAAAAGGATTGCGCTCACAGGCAGTGTCATCATTGAGGACGGGCGGCATTATTACAACCGCCTGCTTTGGGTATTGCCCGATCAAACCGTGGGTTATTACGACAAACGCCACCGCTTTGCCTTTGCGGGTGAGGATGAAAAATATACACCAGGTAAAAAGAGGCTGATAGCCCAGGTAAAGGGCTGGAAGATCAACCTGCAGGTATGTTACGATCTCCGGTTCCCTGTATGGGCCAGGCAGCAGTTGGAAAACGGACCCAATAGCCAACCTGAATACGATGTGCTGGTCTATGTAGCCAACTGGCCCGAAAGGCGCAGTCACGCCTGGAAAACACTGCTTACGGCCAGGGCTATTGAGAACCAATGTTATGTCATGGGTGTAAACAGGGTGGGTAATGACGGGAATGGTATTTATCACAGTGGCGACAGCATGGTGATTGACCCGTTGGGTGAAGTGTTGTTCCACAAGGCGCACGAAGAAGCCATCCATACAATTACGATCGACAGGGAAAAACTGGATGAAGTACGGTCGCGCTTCCCTTTCTGGAAGGATGCCGATCATTTCCATATCAGTCAATCATGAACATATCAAAGCTGCATGAAAAACCAACAGATTTATCTAGCCAACCGCGTCTTTACCGGTACTGAGTGGCTGCATCACCATGCCGTAGTTATCGAAAGAGGCGCCATTACAGATATACTTCCTTCCACAGCGCTTCCTTCGGGTGAAACCTTGCAACATGCCATTATTGCACCGGCTTTTGTTGACATACAAATTTACGGTGCGCACAACCGGCTACTGGCTGTTTACCCCGAAGCCAATACGCTGGACCTACTGTATGATTATTGCAGCAAAGGTGGCGCCGCCTATTTTCAACCTACGGTGGCCACTAACAGTTACGAAGTGTTTTACCAATGCATCGACGCTGTTCGCGACTATTGGAAAAAGGGAGGCAAAGGCTGCCTGGGACTGCATATAGAAGGTCCCTGGATTAGCCCGGCCAAGCGCGGCGCGCATATCGAATCTTTCATCCATACGCCATCCGTTGAAAAAATAAAACCCTTGCTCGACTATGGCAAGGACATTATTACGATGATCACTTTGGCACCCGAAACCTGTGGCCAGGATGTGATCGACCTGATACGTTCTTACGATATTGTTATTTCGGCGGGTCACAGCAACGCTACTTATGAAACAGCTATGGCCGCATTCAATAACGGTATCCCGGCGGCTACCCATCTGTTCAATGCTATGAGCCCTTTACAACATCGTGCACCGGGTATGGTGGGCGCCATTTTCAATCACTCCGGGGTAATGTCGAGTATCGTACCGGATGGTTATCATGTTGATTTCCCCGTGTTGCGCATTGCCAAGGATTTAATGAAAGAACGGCTTTTCGTTATCACCGATGCCGTTACCACTACTACGGAAGGCCCTTACCCGCACCAGTTGGCGGGCTACAAATACGAGTCGAACAATATACTCAGCGGTTCTGCCCTCACCATGCTCAAATGCGTGCAAAACCTGGTGCATCGTGTCGATGTACCGTTGGCAGAAGCATTGCGAATGGCCAGCCTGTACCCCGCTCAGGTGATGGGAAAAGCACACCGGATGGGAAAAATAGAAAAAGGATACGACGCCAACCTTGTATGTATGAATGAAGCGCTGGAAATAGAACAGGTGGTTACCGGGTAGTTTCCCGTTTATGTCTTTTGAAGATATCGGTAAATATCCTGTCAATGAAAATGGCGCTTCCGATGCTCCAGTACCAGCCGTCGTAATTATACCGGAGATCACTTTCGAAAATCATTTTGCGTACACCGATCATCGTATTAACGCCCATGTAGGTAAGGAAATGCATGTGTTTTATTTCAGGCATGATGAAGTTGGCTGAGAAACCAAAACCACCCGGAACAAAATCCTGGTATTGGGTAGTAGTTACAAACCGTCCGCGTATTTTGTTTACCGAATCCAGTACCGCTTTACCATAACCGAGTTCAAACACCATGCTCATTTCCCATCTTTTCTTCCTGAAAAGGAAGGGCTCATAATAAACTGTTCCGAAATAAAGCCGCTTGGTCAGTTGGCGTAACGGTATGCCTTTTTTATCCAGCTTCACACTGGCGGTATTCTGATCGAGGAAATATCCACCGATGCCCAGTTTGAATTTGTCGTTGAACAGCAATCCTATGCGGTAGCCCCATATACTCACGCCCTGGTCTTCGATAAAAGAGAAGCGCTGGTCAAAATCTCCGGTGGGTTTGAGTGAAAGCCTGTGGTGCGTTGCAACAATGATGGAATCGTTCATCAGCACTGTGCTGTCTTTTGCATGAATTACCGCACTGTCCTTTGAATGAACTACCGTGGTATCCTGTGCAGCACAGGTACCACCGATCACCAAAAAACAAACCAAGCTTACAAAGCTTGCCTTAGGATAGACGAACCGATATTTTGCCCTGGGTTTGAGTAACATTCTATTCGATAGCGCAATTTAGTGATTTTTGATTCCGGGAAAATCACGTGTTCTTACCGTTTTGCAAAGATTCGTTCAACGGCTTTTACGCTGTATGAGCGCCCGAATATCTTCTATTTTAGGGTCAATCCCTTTCCTGATGGCCCCGGAAGAAGGCTTTACTTCGAGGTCGGGCACAATGCCATGTCCTTTAGGGTGGCTGCTGTCGATGACCAGGCGGTACATGGGCAGGCTCACCTGCAGACCCGAATAAGGTAACCTGATCGTGGGTATGTGCATAGCTGAGTTGCCGTAATACCCTCCCCCGGTTTCTTCTCCTACCACTGTTATATTTTTCTGTCCTTTCAAAGTGGCTACCATCATACTGGCGGCAGAAAATGTCAGTCCCCCCTGCACTAAGTAAACATCACCATCAAAATGGAATCTTTTCCGGGGCTTGAAATAGTGTTGCTCATAATGACCGAAATGTATCAGCCCATCTTTTTCTTTGGTGGCGGCAAGATTCATCACCAACCAATATGGCCAGGCTGGATGGATATACCTTCCATACCTGAATTTCCGGCTGATGGCTACCACGCTATCGCCCAGCTTAAACGGTTTTGCCGCCAGGTATTGCGTGAGGTCTACACTGTTACTAACCGTGCCGCCTCCGTTTTCCCGCAGATCAATTACCAGGTGTTGCAAGCGCTGCTGCCCAATGGTTTTGAAAGATCGTTTGAAAAAAGGTTTGAGCCTTCCTCCCGAAAAACTGGTGATGCGCATGAAGGCTGTGCTGCTGGCCGTATCAATGACCATTACTCTTTTATTCATCAGTCGCATCTTCCTTGTTGGCCTGCCACTGATCTGCTCATCGCGCTTGTCCGTTGATGGTTTTTTAGTGCCAATGCTATCCTTTTGGGGAATGAAAGCTTTCACCAATGTAGATCGTTCCCTGCCTGCAGTGTCGATGTAGGTAATGGTGTATACACTGTCTGTACCGAATATGGTTTTATACCAGGCGGGAAAATTGCCACTGACCAACTGGTTCTTGTAATTATCTGCATAACCATCGGTACTGATGAACTGGAAAATAGAATCGAGCACCTGCCGGTTGCTTCGCCCGTTGATGGAAGTGATGATGGTACCTCTTTTAAAAACCGTGTCGCGGGGCCAGATACTTCCCAGCACTACCAGGCTGTCGTTCCAGGCTTTCAATGCCAGCGGGAATAAGGGGTACCTGAACAGCGGCGCTATTTTACCATATGCTTTTGAAAAACGGACCGTGGTATGTCCGCACCGGATCTTGCTCACGAGCCACGCAACCTTATTCTTGAATGCCACTTCATTCAGCGAATCGGTAATACTGTTGATGGTGTACCTGAAATACTGGTCCATGCTGTCTTTCGGCGTGTACCAATAGAGACTGGGATGGTTGGCTTCGAGTATTTTTTTCAGCAGGATAACATCTTCACGTAAACGGCTGGCTGGCATTTTAGGTAATATAGCATCAGCTCTTTGTGCCATTAGCTTGTTAGGCCCTGACAGCCAAAACAAAAACAGCCATAAGAACAATCTTCTTTTTACCATCGTGCCGGTATCATTTCTGAAAAGCATTCCATCCCTGCGCAGTAATATCGAAACTATTGCCGCCCTTGGTGAGCAGTTTACAGCCTTCTTCAATAGCTGTCATATATCCGATCACACTTATCTCTTCATTCAGGGTAATCTTATCGTAGTCTTCCTGCTTCAGCGTAAAGATCAGTTCATAATCTTCCCCTCCATTCAGCGCGCAAACGGTGGGATCTAATCCAAATTTATACGCGGCTTTCCTGCTGTCTTCCGATACAGGTAATTTCTCCTCATAGATACGGCAACCCAGGTTGCTTTGCCTGCAAAGATGCAATACCTCGCTGCTCACACCATCGCTCACATCCATCATGGCTGTAGGAACGATGTTCTGTGCAGCTAAAAACTGTATGATGTCTTTCCGTGCTTCCGGTTTCAGCAAACGGCCAACAATATAATTCTCGTTCTCCAGGTCGGGCTGCACCTGCGGGTTTTCGAGGAAGATCTTTTTTTCACGTTCCATCAGGGTAAGGCCCAGGAAGGCGCCGCCCAAATCGCCGCTCACACAGATCAGATCGCCCTGCTGTGCCGTACTTCTTTTTACAAATTGGTCCGGCGCCACTTCTCCGATGGCAGTGACAGAAATAATGAATCCTTTTTGCGATGAAGAAGTATCTCCTCCTACTAAATCAACGCCATGTTTTTCACAGGCAACGTGCACGCCTTCATAAAATTCACTCAATGCTTCCAGGCTGAAGCGGTTGCTTACGCCAATGCTCATGGTGATCTGTGTGGGGATGGCGTTCATCGCATAGATATCGCTCAGGTTCACCATAACGGCCTTGTAGCCTAAATGTTTGAGCGGTGTATACATCAGATCGAAATGAATGCCTTCGATCAGCAGGTCGGTGGTAACCACCACTTGTTTACCAAAATGATCCAGCACGGCAGCATCATCGCCCACGCCCACTACGGTAGAAGCATTCTGTATTTCAAAATTCCTGGTCAGGTGTTCAATCAATCCAAACTCTCCCAGTTCTCCTATTTCTGTTCTTTGTTCCATATCAGGTTTGTTATATCGATGCGCCATTCACTACGGCCAGCAGCTCATCATGAATTTTACCATTCGTGGCTATAATATGCGGTTGGTAGGGCGAATAAGCATGGCCTTTGAAGTCGGTCACTTTACCGCCCGCTTCTTCTACGATGAGGAATCCGGCGGCGCTGTCCCATGCCTGTAATTTGTGTTCGTAAAACCCGTCGAAACGGCCAGACGCTACCCAGCAAAGGTCAATCGCTGCACTGCCGAGCCGTCTTACCGGTACGCCCTTTCTGATCAACTTTTCAAATACCTGCAACGGCCCATTGGGCATATCCAGATAGGTATAAGGGAACCCTGTTACCAGACAGCTTTTGATCACTTCGGTCTTCTGGCTCACCGTTATTTTTTTATCATTCAGTGTAGCGCCGAAACCTTTTTGCGCAAAGAACATTTCCCCGATGAAAGGGTTATATACTGCGCCGAGGATCATTTCGCCGTTCTGCTCAATGCCAATGCTCACGCAGCAGATGGGGATGCCATTGGCAAAATTCACCGTACCATCGATGGGGTCGATGATCCATTTATAGGAGGAATCCTGGATGATCTCGCCCGTTTCCTCACTTAAAATGAAATGATCGGGAAATTGCTGCCTGATCACTTCGAAAATGGCTTTTTCTGCGGCATGATCTGCTTCGGTTACCAGGTTATTGATCCCTTCTTTGTGACTGATTTCAAACTGGCCATTAAAAAAATGCCGTAATTGTGCGGCGCCTGCCTCGACGGCCTGCAATAAGGTTTGTTTCAACATGGCGCAAAAGTACCCAATTCCTTATGTCAAATTCCCTATTTCAGCTCATTTGCGTTAATTTTGTATATTCAAATTGATAAACCTGCGCTAACGATGGCAATACTTGATATCAAGCTACCTAATTCTATACTCAAGGCCCTCCGGTTACCACAGAACAATCCCCGGAGACAGCAGATCAAAGTATTGAAGAAATTACTCCGTAAAGCCAGGTTCACCTCTTTTGGCCAGCAATACCGGTTCGATGAAGTATTGCTGAGCAAGCATCCCGGGAAAAAATTCCAGGAAATGGTGCCGGTTTTCACCTATAATAAGATATACACTGATTGGTGGCACACCACCCTTGAAGGAACGCCCGATATCTGCTGGCCCGGCAAAATCCGGTATTATGCCCTCAGCAGCGGCACCAGTGAGGCCGCCAGCAAATACATTCCCGTAACCAACGACCTGTTGAGGGGCAATAAGATCGTCATGATCAAACAGCTCCTGAGCCTGCGGAATTATGAAGATATCCCGTACAGTTCTGTGAGCAAAGGCTGGCTTACCCTGGGTGGCAGTACCGATCTGCAGAAAGGATCTGGCTATTATGCCGGCGACCTGAGCGGCATCACCGCTAAAAACGCCCCCTTCTGGTTCCAGCCTTTTTATAAGCCCGGTAAAAAGATTGCCAAGGAGAAAGACTGGAACAAGAAGATCGAAGAGATCGTTGAAAAAGCTCCGCACTGGGATATCGGTTTCCTGGTAGGCGTGCCGGCCTGGATACAGATGTGTGTTGAAATGATCATCGAACGCTATAAACTCAATAACATTCATGAAATGTGGCCCAACCTGGCTTTCTTCGTGCATGGGGGCGTTAGCTTCGAACCTTATAAGAAAGGGTTTGAAAAACTATTGGGTAAACCCATCACCTATATCGAAACCTATCTTGCCAGTGAAGGGTTCATCGCTTACCAGGACCGCCAGTACAGCACCGGCATGCGATTGGTTACCGGCGAACATATTTTTATGGAGTTCGTTCCCTTTGATTCCAAAAATTTCAATGCCGATGGAGAAATAGTCAGCAATCCTGAAGCGCTCATGATCCATGAAGTGGAGGAAGGCAAAGACTATGCACTGCTCATCAGCACAGCTGCCGGCGCCTGGCGATACCTCATCGGTGATACCATACGGTTTGTTGACAAAGAACGTTGCGAGATCGTGATCACCGGCCGCACCAAACATTTCCTCAGCCTCGTAGGTGAACACCTGAGTGTGGAGAATATGAACAAAGCCATACAGCTTGTCAGCGATGAAATGAATATTTGCATCCCTGAATTTACCGTTGCCGGCATACCCCATGGCAATTTCTTTGCACACCAGTGGTATGTGGCCTGTAACGATCATGTGGATGGAAAGAAACTGGCTGCCAAAATCGATGAAAAGCTGAAGATGCTGAACGATGATTATGCTGTTGAAAGAAACAGCGCTTTGAAAGAGGTCTTCGTAGAAGTGCTCAGCGAACAACAGTTCATGGATTTCATGCGCTGCAAAGGAAAAGTAGGCGGACAACACAAATTCCCCCGTGTATTAAAAGGTCGCATGCTGGAAGACTGGCAACGCTTTCTTAAAAGTGAACTAACCACTGTACATGCTTAAACCGGTTCTGCTGAAGGGCATATTCGCCTGCTCTCTGCTGCTTTCCTGTTTATGGCCGAAAGCGCAGGTACCCGACCAGGCCATACTTCATTTAAGAGCGCCCGATACTTTCAAAGCCCGGTTCACTACCACCAAAGGTGCATTCGTCATTGAAGTTTACCGCAATTGGTCGCCCTTGGGTGCCGACCGACTGTACCAGCTCATCAGATCGGGCTTTTACAATAATTCCGTGCTGTTCAGGGTACAGCGTAATTACGTGATCCAGTTTGGGATAGCCAACAACCCCAAAGTGAACCGCTTTTGGGATACGCGTAAAATATCCGATGAACCCGCAAAATTCAACAATGAGAAAGCCGTGATCTCTTTTGCCCGCGATGGCGCCAATAACCGCGCCACGCAGCTCTTCATTAATATGGCCGACAACCACAAACTGGATACCATTTTTCGCAATGGGGTAAAAGGATATACGCCCGTTGCCAGGGTTATAAAAGGAATGGAAGTTGTGGCATCTTTTTATGACGCTTATGGAAGAAGCACGCTCGCACACCAGGATTCTGTTTATCTTCACGGCAATCAATACTTCTATCAACATTTCCCGGGATTGGATAAAATCATTGTTGCCACCATTCTCGAATAATTGTTGATGAAACTGATCTGTTGACCGGTAAATAATTATCAAGCATGATTGCTCCGCTTATCAAGGGTTTGATTTTAGGTGTGATATTGAGTATTTCGGTAGGGCCGGTGATCTTTGCCATTATTAAACAAAGCATCAACAACGGTCACAAAGCCGGGTATTTTTTTGTGGCAGGCGTATCGGCCAGTGATATTTTACTGGTGTTGGTCTGCAATTTTTTTACTTCACTCTTCACTACCGCACTCAACCACCGCACTTTCATTGCAGTGGCAGGAAGCGCTTTCCTGGTAGCAGTAGGCATTTACACGCTTTTTTTCAAAAAAGTACATACGGATGAAAGCAATAATATCGTCGATAAAAAGTTCAGGAAACGCGATCTGCTGGCCATCTTTTTTTCCGGCTTTTTTATGAACATGCTGAACCCGGCGGTATTCATTTTCTGGTTTGCCTGGACAGCAGCCATCCTGGCCGATTCGCAAACGGCGGTCCATCCCATAGAATACAGGACCATTGTGTTCGGCACCTGCCTGGCATTCGTACTGTTTTCCGATCTGCTCAAAGTGATGCTGGCCGGTAAGTTGAGGCCCAAGCTCACACCGGGCAATCTTCATCTCATCAATAAAATATCCGGACTGATCCTCATCGGTTTTGGCATTGCACTTTGCTGGGGTATATTGACCTATGGAAATAAAATAGGATAGGAAAATGGTAAAGAAAAAATCTTCCCGCCTGGGAAAAATAGGGCGATGGATCAGGAGAGCATTGTTCATTATGTTCCTTTCTTCATTGGTCTACATCATTCTCTGCAAATGGGTCATGCCGCCCATTACACTTACACAGGCAGTAAATGCTTTCGGTTACGGCTTGAAACGAGATTATGTATCCTGGAACGATATCTCTTATAATATAAAGCTGGCAGCTATTGCCAGTGAAGACCAGACTTACCCCGATCATAGTGGGTTCGATTGGGATGCCATTGAAAAAAGCCTGCGTCCCAAAAAGAAAGGAAAGAAAACCAGGATCCCTTTGGGTGGCGGCGCCAGCACCATTACCCAGCAGGCAGCCAAGAATGTTTTTCTATGGCAGGGGGGCGGTTTCGACCGCTTTATTCGCAAAGTGCCGGAACTCTATTTTACCAAAATGATCGAATGGATATGGGGTAAGCAACGCATATTGGAAGTGTACCTGAATGTGATTGAAATGGGACCGGGTATTTTTGGAGTGGAAGCCGCATCCCGTGCCTATTTTGGAAAAAGCGCCCGTAATCTTTCCCGCGCAGAAGCTGCCATGATCATCGCCTGTCTGCCCAACCCCAAGCGGTTCAGCGTACAACCAATGAGCCGTCGCGTGGCCTGGCGTTATCCGCAGATTGTTCAGCAAATGCACAATATTGAAGATGATCCCGACATACAAGCCATCATCCGTTAATGGATCCATTGCTCAACAGCGTCAATGGCTGTCTGTAAACGCTGATCATAATCGCCGTTGATCTCAACCCAGGGAACTTGTTGGTTAATGAGCAGGTCTTTGTAAATGCGATAGAGTTCCTGCCGCGGTTGTTCATCCGGATATTCCCGCAATTCCTCTTTTACCCAGGGCAGATCCACGTTGCACAAAAGATACAGATCGTATTTGCGCCAAACGATCTCGTCCAGGATAAACTGGTGGCATTTTCCAAAAACATATTCGCACCATACTTTCATCACATACATATCCGTGTCTACAAACAGGCACGGCACATGTGGCGAAGCAATCAGCGAATTGCGCTTGACCCAATGCTTGTCTGCCGTTGATGACCATTGTTGTTTCACCAGTGAAAAATATTCATCTTCCAGCGCAAGCTGTCCTTTTGCAATGGTCAGCAGGTCATCGAATGTATACTCCGTACCATGTGTTAACAGGTATTCCCTTGCAAATTCAGGGCACCATTCGGTATTGTAATGCTGTGCCAGCAACTCGCACAAAGTGCTTTTGCCGGTTGACTCCGGCCCAATGACAACAACTTTTTTAATCATGATTTGTAACGATGAGCGCTTTTCTTTTCCATTCAATGAGTCCGGCTATTGCCAACACCAGCAATACCAGGAACTGCACGCTGGTGAAAACGTATCCTTTGATGAAATATAACGGAATGGAAGCGATATTTGTTGCGATCCACCAGATCCAGCTTTCTACTTTTTTCTTGGCCATCAGCCACATACCGGTATAAGCCGTAGCGCTGGCGAAGGCATCGGCCCACGGAATGGCTTCGGGGGCAAATGCTTTTTTGAGCCAGGTGAGTGCGCCGAAGATCGCCACATAAAAAACCACGAAGAACAACAGTTGTTCTATCCAGTTGCGTGCACTGCTGTAAGTAATGTGCAATAAAGTTTCTTTGTTCTGCTGGTCTTTCCTTGCCCAGAGCATCCACCCGTAAATACTCATCACCGTATAGTAAAAATTTACGCTGGCCTCGCCCAGTAAGTGACCTTTTACACTCAGGTAAACATAAATGCTGGTATTGATGAGCCCTACCGGGTACACGAGTATGTTTTCTTTACGGCTGAACCATACGCTGGCAATACCTGCGAATACGGCTATGAATTCAAGCGCGCCTGTTTGTTGTAACCCGTCGATAAATTGGTTGAAAACATTCGTCATCTGGCGAAACCGGTATTGAATGAGCAAATGAAATTACAGATTCATTGTTTAATCACGTCCGTCAATTGCTGAAATAATAGATGGCGCCGTCTTCGAAGCTTTTTTGCCAAAGCAGTTTTTTATGGCGCTGTATAAAATCGATAGAGACCAGGTCGGGGTTGTCTCCATCGGTAAACATTACCACACAAAACGACGGATAGCTAAAAAACTCTTCTATCTCTTTCTGTATGTCCTTATGCGGTAAAATGTCGGCCCGCATGCCGGTAAGAAAATAAATGGCGTCATTGGCGTTCGCATACACCAGCGAACCCAGCTCCTGTTTGTGCTTGCGTATGTAATCAATGGTTTCCGACTGTGTCCAGCTATCTTCGGTATAACCGGGAATGCCGGCATCTTTTATGTCTTCCCATGCATTGGCATTCTGCCGGTACTGGTACCATTGGAAGGAGGCATACAAAAAGAACATCAAAGCACAGAGGATGATCTTTTTTATGCCGAATGCGCTTTGCACTGCCGGGATAAACCAGCCGGTAAGCAACAGCAACATCGGAATATATAATGGCAACAACAGGCGGCTGTTCAGCTCTTCAAAACGCGAAACCGTAGCAATCGTTACCATGAATAACGCATACACCAGGAAAAAAAGCGACAGCACCATTTCGTAAGACCGAAAAAACTGCTGCTGTAATATCCGGTATACTACCACAGTCAGTGCCAGTAATACTACGATGATGAACAGCACGGCCATCGCTTTTTCATAGCCCTTCATGAATGGCAACCAACTACCAAATGTGTTCCCGATGTCGAGCAAATTATCCCATAAACCCCTTTCCGCTCTTTCCCTGATACCGGTAAAACTTTGCGACACGAAATGGTTCCTGATCAGGTTTGCTGCCAGCAAGGAAGCGCCGGTAAGGTTGAAGACCAGCAGGTGTTGTATCTTTTTCTTCCTGCCAAGTGTTTCATCGGCCAGCATCAGTATACTTCCCACTGCCAATAATACCACGCCGGCATAACGCGTAACCAGTGTAATGGCAGTTATCAGTGATAAGAGCAGTAAAGAGCGCCAGGTTTTTTGTTGCAGGTACCGCTGCGCCTGGATGATGAAAACCAAAATGAGTAAAACAAAAACCGTTTCGGACCACAACATGGAATAGGCTTGCAACATACAACGGCTCAATACCAGCGCCAGCAGGAACAAACTTCTATACCAGGTGGCGGTTTTTTCCAGTCCGTTGATGATGGTTGCCGTTGCGAACAAAACCCCACCGAACAACAAGCTGTTCAATACCGGGGCAAATGCCATCACCGATAATCCTGTAATAAATTGCATGGCGGCCAGCAGGCAGGGATATCCTGCCGGAAAAAGTACCAGCAGCAAGCCTGTAAAATCTGCCATGCGGCCATGCTGGCGAATGTTTTCCGCCGTGGTGATGTATTCGACAGAATCGGGAGAGATGCCTATGCCGCTGTGCTTCGTCAGCAGGTAAAGGGCAAAGGCCGACAGAACCGTTGCCAGCAATGCATCCCAGTATTTACTCCACAATCCTGAGTTTTGCATAATTGAGCATGATCTTTTTTTCTCCATTCAGCTGAAACTGAATAGTGGCAATGGGATTATGATTGGAACCTTCTATTGCAACGATCCTGCCAAACCCAAATTTCTGGTGCTCTACTTCTTGTCCCGCTTGCAATGCCGAAACATCGCTTGCCACAAAATCTATCGAAGGTTTGTGTTCCACTACTTTATTCGGTGGCGCAGGCGGCAGGTATTCGGGCTTACTCGGTTGTCTGCTCACCGGAGCTTTCCTGGCAGGCGCGGCGCCAAATCCGCCAAACCGCTGATCAAATCCGGTGCTGTTCCGCGCACCGCCTCCGGCGTAGCTTTTATCGATATACTGCTCGGGCATTTCATCAATGAACCGGCTCGGCTCATTTTGCACCAACTGTCCAAAACGGTAGCGCGAATTGGCATAAGTTAGCCACAACCGTTGCTTGGCACGGGTTACCGCCACATAAAAAAGCCGGCGTTCTTCTTCGAGTTCTTCCCGGGTGTTGATGGCCATGCCACTGGGGAAAAGACTTTCTTCCACACCGGCCACAAATACGCATCCGAATTCAAGTCCCTTTGCAGCATGTATGGTCATCAGTTTTACCACATCGCTGTTTTCTTTATCGTCATCGGCATCGGTGAGTAAAGTGATTTGCTGGAGATAAGCACCCAGCGATTTATTGCCTACTTCTCCATCTTCATTAGCCGGACTTTCGATCCATTCCTTGATAGAGTTCAGCAATTCCTGGATGTTCTCATAACGGGCCAATCCTTCTGTGGTCTTATCGTTGAAGAGTTCTTTTACAATATTGGTATGCTTGCCTACCTGCACCGCTACATCGTAAGCGTTCTTTTCAGTTAAGAGGCTCTGAAAATAACGGATCATGGTAACGAAATTCTGCAACGCTTCCAATGTGCCTGCTTTAAAACCAAATTCTGCAGCGCGGGTAAGCACATCGAACATGGGAATATTCTGTTCATTGGCAATGATCACGCATTTTTCAATCGTGGTTTTACCAATGCCCCTTACCGGGTAATTGATGATGCGTTTGAGCGCTTCTTCATCTTTTGTATTGATGATCACACGCAGGTAAGCCAGGAAATCTTTGATCTCTTTGCGCTGATAGAAACTCACTCCTCCATAGATGCGATAGGGTATACCCATCCGCCGCAGGCTTTCTTCAAAAGAACGGCTCTGTGCGTTGGTGCGATAGAGGATGGCAAAATCCCGGTTGAGGTAATGATTGCGCAGCTTTTGTTCCTGGATAGTATCTGCCACAAACCGTCCTTCGTCGTTATCGGTCATGGTGCGCACCAGCCTGATCTTATCGCCCTCGGCATTATCTGTCCACAGGTTTTTGGGAATCTGCCCTTTGTTATTCCTGATCACTTCATTGGCAACATGGATGATGTTTTTGCTGCTGCGGTAATTCTGTTCCAGTTTTACCACTTTCACATCATCATAATCTTTTTGAAACTGGAGGATGTTCTCAATGGTAGCGCCCCGAAAACTGTAAATACTTTGTGCGTCATCGCCCACCACGCAAATGTTCTCGTGCACGGCGGCCAGTAATTTGGCTATCTGATACTGTACAGGGTTCGTATCCTGATACTCATCGATCATGATGTATTTGAACTTGTGCTGGTATTTGTGCAGTGCGTCTGGAAAATGTTTAAGCACTTCATACATTTTCAGCAGCAGGTCATCGAAATCCATGGCGCCGTTCTTGAAACAGCGGCTGGCGTAAGCAGCATAGATCTGCGCAATGGCGGGCCGGTTAGCGCGCATGTCTTCCTGTTGTATGAAATGATCGAGTGCATATTCAGCCGGAGTCATCAACGCATTCTTGGCAGCTGAAATGCGGCTGCCTACAATATTGGGCTTATAATGTTTATCGTCGAGGTTCAGTTCATTGACCACCGTTTTGATCACCGAGCGGCTATCGTCGGTATCGTAAATGGTGAAATTGGCCGGATAGCCGAGTCGATGCGCTTCGGCCCGCAGCAAACGGGCAAAAACGCTGTGGAAAGTGCCTATATAAAGATTACGTGCTTCTGTATTACCCAGTATTTTTTCAACCCTTTCTTTCATTTCGGCTGCGGCCTTGTTGGTAAAGGTCAGCGCCAGTATGTTAAACGAATCAATACCATGGGCCATGAGGTGCGCGATACGGGTAGTCAGCACTTTTGTTTTTCCACTCCCTGCCCCGGCCACAATCATCAGCGGCCCGTTGATATGCGTTACCGCTTCCAACTGGGGCTCATTCAGTCCTTTCAGATAATCTTGCATGGGTGCAAGTTAATCAGATGATCGCAGTGTAAAAAACCATTCGGTTAAGCGATGGTTTACACCATCAAATACCTGTAAAAACAATTTATTTTGGAAAAATAACAGGCTAGTCGCATAAAATTGCGTAGAACTACTTAACATACGTACTTGCTTTTACAGCAATTTCCCACTTCTTTATTAACCCTTCCATATATACATATGGATACTGCAAAAATCAAATCATGGAAAACACTAAAATTAAAGTGATGATCTGTGACCAACACCTCATTTTCAGATCGGGACTTAAAAACGTTCTCTCCGATATTGAAAACGTGCAAATTGTTGGTGAAGCTACCAGTGTGGAACAGTTGGTCACGACCGCCCTTTTATCTGCCCCCGATCTGATCCTGTTGGATATTGGCATGCCGGGTATGAACAGCGAAACGTTGATGAAACAACTGGAAAAACTCATTCCCGATTGTAAAGTAGTGGGCCTGGCTGTTAACGGACACGAAAACAGTTTATGGGAAATGATCACGGCTGGTGCAGCCGGTTATATACTCAAAAGCGCCAGCCAGGAAGAGATCGAAGAAGTGGTGGGTACTGTACAGGAACCCTACCCGTCTCATTACAGACCGGCATCTGATAAAAAGGCATCGGTTGCTGCCATGCAGCGCAGCAACCGCAAAGTCTATGATGTTTTTTTTACCGACAGGGAAAAAGAGATCATCAACCTCATTTGTAAAGAATATACAAGCAAGCAGATAGCACACACGCTTTTCCTGAGTAAAAGAACTGTGGAAGGTCACCGCACCCGCATCATGTGCAAGATGGGCGTGAAGAGCATCGCCGGCATGATCTCTTATGCTTATCGAAGAGGACTTTGCAGACTTATGTTAACAAGCATTGTCGTTTACTGGCCGGGATGGTATTCCTGTTCCTTGTGCTGCGATATATCTTCCTTATAGAAAAAAACATCTTTGAACCGGCCGGTCAGGAACATTGCTGCCTGATCGGTAAAATGCGGAGAGCCTACCCGCGAACTTTGACCACCGGTAACAATGGTTTTCGCGCGTAGCTTCTTGCCGAACTCAACTGCGGCAATGAAGCTATTGCCCGATACCCCGTATCGCTTTTTTGTATTGGCAGCGCTGCGGCTTTCGAAAGCAGGCAAGGTGCCCCAGCGCGAGGAAGCCAGTGAAGAAGGAAGGCTCGGCTGCTTATCATCGAACTGATTACCGGCGAGCCGTTGGTATCGGTTGATATTACCCCAGGGCTGCCGCCAGTCGCCGAATGTTTGTTCCAGGTTCTTCAATGCTTGGATCAACAGTTCCAGTTTTTGTTGTGCCGTTGTATGGTTCACCATTTCCTGGAATCGACCCAGGGCATTACTGGCTTCTTCCTGTGTTCTGGCTTTGGGCAGCAAGAGGCCAACGCCTGTTGCCCAGTCAACCGCCAGTGCAGTAGCCATCGAATGTTCATCGGCGGTTTTATTCCAGGCTTTCAGCAATTCAACAGGTTCTTTCAATTGTTGTTTGATGTTTTGATCCGTTGATGCGTCATAAGCCTGGAACAATGCAGGCAATAAAATATCAAAGGCCAACATATAGCGGTTGTACCCGATTTTTATCAGGTCGTCGAGCGTTAACTGGCGGGCATCTTTTAACAGGCGTATGGCATTGAGCGCCCGGGCATTCTGGCCATCGGGGGCCATGTAAGCGGGATATTTGGTTTTATCCGGACTGCTCTCGCCGGCAGCAGTGAAAGGAGTGGAGTTGCAATTCTGTATCCATCCACTGGCAGGATTGTAAAGATGAACGATCTCATCGAGCGGGTGGGTGCCCTTCCATTCATTCGAAGATTTCGTGCCATCTACTGGTAAGGTCCAGTCAAGTTTGGGATCTCTTACCGGAACAAAATCGCCATGCCAGTAAGCAATATTTCCCTTGTCATCTGCATACACCGTATTATTGGTTGTATTGGATAACAACATCATGGCCTTTTTGAACTGTTCAAAACCATTGGCCTTGGTGCTCACCCATGACTGGATGAGGGCGTTGAGCGAACGGTTGTTTTCTTTCAGGCTCAGCCATTTTCCGTTACGGCTTCCCATCACAGGCCCGTGATGGGTGTAAAAAGCTTCTACAGGAACAGCTACCATCCCTGTCTCTTTTTTATAATGAAGCAAGATCTTCTTTGTTCTTACCGGTTTTTGTTTTTCTTCATACGCATATACCCATTGGTTATTTTGCCGGGTTACTTTTTCTTCATACAGATCGGCAACATCTGCATAGCTGGTGGTGTGCATCCATCCACAATGCTCATTGAATCCCTGGTACACGAACATTTGTCCCCATGTAACCGCCCCATAAGCATTCAATCCCTCTTCACTTATCATA
The DNA here is from genome assembly GCF_900106985.1 of Hydrobacter penzbergensis. NCBI lineage: Bacteria > Pseudomonadati > Bacteroidota > Chitinophagia > Chitinophagales > Chitinophagaceae > Hydrobacter > Hydrobacter penzbergensis. Next base: position 23,325 of record NZ_FNNO01000014.1, read on the forward strand.
TGTACTTCAGTTCTGAAATAGAAAGGAACATGCGGATTGATATACAACAACGCGTTTTTGGTGGCGCTGCGCGAAGGGGCGATGGCAAAGCCATTGGACCCGCGAAGTTCCGTTTCATCATAGAAGTGGTTCCATGCAGTGGCCTTCGCTGCATCTTTATTGATATAAAAACTGCCGATCTCATCCAGCCCTATGCCGCCTGTTCTGGTAGCCGATACGCTGCCATCGGTAAACATGAGGTGAAACCAAGGTTCGAAGCGTTTCAAAACCAATGGATGTACTTCCGGATGTTTGTACAGATAATAATTAATGCCATCGGCAAAAGCATTGAGCAGTTTTTTAAACCACTCTGGACTGCGTTCATAATCCCTGACAGCATCGGCGCTGTCTTCTATCAGGCGCATCTGCAGGTCATAATTGAGTTTGCTTTCACCATCGGCTTCGGCCTGGCGGCCCAATACTTCCAGGTAATTGCGTTCCACCCTTCCAAAATCCTCTTCGCACTGGGCATACAATAAACCAAATACGGCATCGGCATCTGTTTTTCCATAAATATGAGGTATGCCCCAGGTATCCCGGATGATGGTTACTTTATGCGCCCGGGCTTCCCACCGGTTGATCTCTTTTGCGGAAAAATTTTGGGCAATACCGGCAACAGGAGCTAATAACAAAAAAAACAGCAATTGTTTCATATAAAACAAGCGTTGGTTATTGGTAAGACAATGCAGTAACTAGCGCAGGGGCTTCAGCAGGTATTCCAATCCGTTGAGTTTGATCACATACAGTGTTTGCAATAGCTCTCCCAGCTTTCCCTTAGGGAATCCCTTTTGCTGGAACCATTCAAGGTAGCTGACCGGCAAATCGCAAAGCAGCCTGTCCTTGTATTTGCCAAAGGGCATTTTCATCCGCACCAGTTCAAGCAGGACATCGGGATTAGGCTTTAACGGATCGGCGCTCATCATAACTGTAAAGTACGGCTAAAAAATGCATTTGTATCACGACTCTTCGTCGAAATACAATTTATAGAACCGCTTCCCTATCAATTCATCATAGCCCTGTTCTATTAAATCTTTTCTGCCATGTATATAGATATGAAAATTCTTATCCAGCTTCAGCACGCTCTTGAAGAAGCGTTGTTGTTTTTTCACGGCAGACAGATGGATAGGAAATTCTTCTTCTATTGCCACTTGCCTGGCAGACTCATAAACGTTTTTATATTGGTGAAAGCTTTCGATCACTTCATCGTGGTGCAATACTTCCCTGGCAAATTCATCCATTCTGAATTCGTCCTTCGTTTTGAAATAATCCATGCTCCGGTTGAGCATATCTATCTGATCGCTTTTCGACACTTCGAACTTTTCGGCCATTTCATTATGGATGAAAAGCTTACACATGCCTAATGCGGTATCGGTATGATGATAACTGTTGGTATTACGCATTACCTGCAGGAAATCGTTTACCCAATAGCGGGCTTCGTTCTGTTTATTGGTGTTGTCTACCACGCATACAATATATCCTTCTTCCCGATTCTGGCGGAATACAAGACAACCTTTATCCAGTTTATTGATATTGATACCATCTTCCGCAGCCACTTCAAAGCTTTTGCCATGCGGGAATACTTTCAGGAAAGGTTCTTTGGTTTCGCTTTTGAAAATCCCAACAGCTTCTACATATTCCGTTCCGAATGGCACCTGTGAGAACCTTGTTACATACAGTTCTCCCTGCTTCACATTGGCATGGGTGCTTTTGGTATACAGAAAATGAGCCATCAGGGCGCTTTGTTCCATGAAGCTGGCGGGCTTGTCAAAGAGCGCCGACACATAATGATACATCTCGTTCAGCTCCAGGTTGCTGATATGGGTGAAGCGGTATTGTTCTTCTTCGTTGAACGGGTGCAGGAAATACCTGGTAAGCAGGCCCCTTACAATGGGATCGTTCAGTGAAAGCGGGTTGGCAGAAAGTTTCAGTTCTTCCCCCCTTGTAGGATTGCCCAATTGGTGCACCACGGCCTGTTCCAGTACTACGCTGTCGATTGCTGTCATAATAAGGCGAAGATAATACCTCAAAAAGCAAATAAGATTTGCCGGGAATAATGCAATTTTGTAGTAGTTCCTCGTTTACCCCTTAGAAATTTATCGCCGCATGTATCAACAGTTTTGGATTAAATACATACCGGTTATCAGGATATTGTTCAAGCGTACAGCTGTAGGAGACCAAATACTTGATCTTAACCGTGTTGATTTCGAACATGCAGGAATGACCCGCAAGGCCGGATACAAGTTCGATATAGAACTGGTGAACGGAAGGGTTTCCAATCATATAGGCGGCATGCCGCTGGCTGCAGAGCTCGCCGCAATTTTACTGGAAGACCCTGCTGTACAGATGCTATTGACTGAGCATGATTTTGTTATCTCTCTGAACACGCGCTACCAACTCAGCATCAAACGGATCCAGGTTGCAACTTGAAGTCACAATTTGTGATATCAAGTGATGAATGCCGTAAAAACGACCGATTGTTAGCTTTTACTATCCCGCAAACGTTTGCCTGGTATGGCTTCCAAGGCATCTGAAAAATTTTTCAAAAAAGTCTACCAAAATTGTGGGGAATTTAAATTTGCCCTTATCTTTGTCCTGTCATTATCATTAACTCGATTAAAAATGAAACAGGTCATCACCACTTTCGTTCAGGCAATCATGAACCTCCTCACTCCTGCCAAAGGGTTCATGTGTTGCTGTTGTTGCCCTGTACAACCCACCAGGTGTTGTAATGACTGATATCTCCCCTTACTTACTTACCCAGGTTTTCAGTTTCACCAACACCCGATTCTTGTATGTCACATTCAACAAGTGATGCATTGGCTTCACTGCAACATAGTATCAATGGCAAAAGCATAGCAGAGGCTGTGGAAACGCTTATTGCCGCCTACCCGGGCGCTGTGACTTTTTCCACCAGCTTCAGCAATGAAGACCAGGTTATCACAGATCATATTGCGAAGAACCACCTGCCCGTTTCATTTTTCACACTCGATACGGGCCGTCTTTTTCCTGAAACATACAGTACCTGGAGCAGGACGCTGGAGCATTATTCCATCAGCATCAAAGCCTATTATCCCAATGCGGGTGAACTGGAGACTTTCATCGAATCGAATGGCCCCAACGCTTTCTACGACTCTGTAGAGCTCCGTTCCCGCTGCTGCTTTATTCGCAAAGTGGCCCCCCTGAAAAGAGCCTTACAAGGTAATGCCGTATGGATCACCGGTCTGCGTGCAGAACATTCGCCCAATAGACAAGACTTGCAGTCGCTGGAATGGGATGAAGGCAACGGAATCATCAAATTTCACCCGCTGTTACATTGGAGCACCGAAGAGGTCAGCAACTATGTACAGCAAGCGGCCATCCCATACAACCCTTTACACGATAAAGGTTTCGTGAGCATCGGCTGTGCGCCCTGTACCAGGGCCATCCGCCCCGGCGAAGATTTCAGGGCCGGCAGGTGGTGGTGGGAAGACAGCAGTAAAAAAGAGTGCGGATTACATACACATTAAAGAACAGAATTCAACATCATGAGTCAGTATAAAACAGATTATTTAGATCAACTGGAGTCGGAAGCCATCCACATCATGCGTGAAGTGGCCGGTCAGTTCGAAAAACCAGCCCTGCTTTTCAGCGGCGGTAAAGATTCCATTACCCTGGTGCACCTGGCATTGAAAGCTTTTCGTCCCGGTAAACTTCCTTTCCCGCTGGTGCACATCGATACCGGCCATAATTTCCAGGAAGCCCTGGATTTCCGCGATGAACTGGCAGAGCAACTGGGAGAAAGACTCATCGTGCGTAAAGTGGAAGACACCATCAAGGCCCGTCACCTTACAGAACCCAAAGGAAAATTCGCCAGTCGTAATGCGCTGCAAACCTATACGCTGTTAGATACCATTGAAGAATTCAAGTTCGATGCCTGTATCGGAGGCGCTCGTCGCGATGAAGAGAAAGCCAGGGCCAAGGAAAGGATCTTTTCGGTGAGGGATGAATTCGGCCAGTGGGATCCTAAACGCCAGCGTCCTGAATTGTGGAATACTTACAATGGCAGGATCAGCAAAGGAGAGAACGTAAGGGTATTCCCCATCAGTAACTGGACCGAACTCGATATCTGGAACTATATCCGGCGCGAGAAGATCGATCTGCCATCTATCTATTTCTCACATGACCGCAAAGTGCTGGAGCACGAAGGACAACTCGTTGCAATATCTGATTTTATTGAAGTAGAGCCCCATGATAAAGTATCGGTGAAGCGGGTGCGCTACCGCACGGTAGGTGACATGACCTGTACCGCCGCCGTTGAATCAAATGCTTCCTCTATCGATGATATCATCCGTGAAATCGTTGCCACCAAAACCAGTGAGCGCGGCGAAACAAGGATAGACGACAGGGTGAGCGAAGCGGCAATGGAGGACAGGAAAAAAAATGGTTACTTCTAAAAACAAACACATGGACTTATTAAGATTTATAACTGCAGGCAGTGTAGACGACGGTAAAAGCACATTGATAGGCCGTTTATTATATGACAGCAAATCGATCATGATTGACCAGCTCGAAGCCATTGAAAAGCAAAGCAAGAACAAAGCCGATGGAGAGATAGACCTGGCTTTGCTGACCGATGGCCTGCGCGCCGAAAGAGAGCAGGGTATTACCATTGATGTGGCGTATAAATATTTCGCCACACCCAAACGCAAGTTCATCATCGCCGATGCGCCCGGCCATATCCAGTACACCCGGAACATGGTAACAGGCGCTTCCAATGCCGACCTGGCCATCATTCTCATCGATGCCCGCAATGGTGTGGTAGAGCAAACCCGCCGCCATTCCATCATCGCTTCTTTGCTTAACATACCCCATGTGGTGGTGGCAGTGAACAAAATGGACCTGGTAAACAATTCCCAGGATGTGTACAATAACATTGTGATCGATTACGCAGAAGTAGCCAAAACATTGGGCCTGAACGATGTTACGTATATTCCCATCAGCGCCATCAACGGCGCCAATATTGTAGAGAAAAGTGAAGACTTCCCCTGGTATGAAGGAGCATCTCTTTTACATATTCTGGAAAACGTACAGGTAGAGAACGATATCAACCATACCGATGCACGATTCCCCGTGCAATTCGTGATCCGTCCTCAAACCGATGCACTGCACGATTACCGTGGCTATGCAGGAAAGATCAGCAGCGGTGTTTACGCCAAGGGCGATAAAGTAACCGTTTTACCTTCCGGCACCACTTCTGCTATCAAAGCCATTGAAGTAGGCGGCAAAGAAGTGAAAGAAGCTTATGCTCCGCAAAGCGTTGTGCTGCACCTGGAAGACGATATCGATATCAGCCGCGGTGATATCATCGTTAAAACAGATAACCAGCCTGCTGTTGGCAACGAGATAGAAGTATTGTTGTGTTGGATGGACCACAAACCCCTCATCCCCGGAAATAAATACCTCCTGCAATTGAACAGCAAAACGGTTCGTAGCGTGGTGAAAGAGATCACCTACAAACTAGATGTGAACTCATTGCAGCAGGAAGCTTTCCCCGAAAAAGTAGGATTGAACGATGTGGTGAAAGCTACCATCAAAACAGCTTCGCCCATCGCTTATGACAGTTATAAAAAATTAAGAACGAACGGAGGAGCGATATTGATAGACGAGACCAGTCATGTTACCGTTGGTGCATGCATGATCCAATAAAATAACCCATCATGACCAAACAGGATTTTGTACAGCATTTATTCCACAAGAACAGGAAGCGCTTCAGCCGGTTTCCCGATAAGGAATTGGCCGAACGTTTTACCGATGATCTGTTCAACCTGCTTTTTGGTTCTTATGAAGGCCGGTATGATTCTGCCGAAAAACTAACGCAGGAATACCAGGAATTGCAAAATACTTTTTCAGCTATCCTGTTTGAATTGATCAGGGATGAGCAATTGGTGAAGCAACACACCGGGCATTTCTTTTACGAACTGCCGGAACTCTACGAAGCGCTGTTACTGGATGCGGAAACAGTACTGAAGTTCGACCCGGCAGCCCAGTCCATCGAAGAAGTACTGGTGGCTTACCCGGGCTTTTATGCCACGGCTATTTATCGCATCGCACACCAGTTGCACCTGCAGGGCATCAAAACCCTGCCGCGCATTCTCTCTGAATATGCGCACAGCAAAACAGGCATCGATATCCACCCGGGCGCAGAAATAGGATCTTCTTTTGCCATCGATCACGGCACCGGTATTGTAATCGGAGAGACCACCGTTATCGGTAACCATGTAAAGATCTACCAGGGCGTAACATTGGGCGCTTTGAATGTGGCAAAAGAACTGGCCAACAAAAAAAGACATCCTTCTATTGAAGACCATGTGATCATTTATTCCGGAGCAACCATATTGGGTGGTGAAACCGTTGTTGGCAGCGGTAGTATCATCGGCGGTAATATCTGGCTCACCCACAGCGTGCCCGCGAATTCCGTAGTGTATCATAAAAGCGAGATACACATCAAAGGCAAAGACCCTTTTCCCGAACCTTTAAATTTTGTGATTTAACTCAAAACACTGTAAAAATAAAAGCATGAAAGCAGCTAACATTTTAGAAACGATCGGCAATACTCCTCATGTGAGGATCAATAAATTATTCGGCAATGATCACGAAGTATGGGTGAAGCTGGAAAGAAACAACCCCGGCGCCAGCATCAAAGACAGGATCGCCCTGGCGATGATCGAAGATGCAGAAGCCAAGGGCTTGCTCAAGAAAGACAGTGTGATTATTGAACCTACGAGCGGTAATACCGGCATCGGCCTGGCGCTGGTAGCAGCTGTGAAAGGATACAAGATTATCCTGGTAATGCCTGAGAGTATGAGCATCGAGCGCAGAAGACTGATGGCGCTCTACGGTGCAGAGTTTGTATTAACGCCCCGCGAAAAAGGTATGAAGGGCGCTGTTGATAAAGCCAATGAGCTGGCTGCGGAAACACCCAACTCCTGGGTACCGCAGCAATTCGATAACCCTGCCAATACAGAGGTTCATCGCAGAACGACTGCAAAAGAAATCCTTGCAGATTTTCCCGACGGACTGGACTATATCATTACAGGTGTTGGAACCGGCGGTCATATCACCGGTGTAGCGGAAGTGTTGAAAAAACAATTCCCTAACCTGAAAGTGTTTGCAGTAGAACCGGAATTATCGCCTGTATTAAGTGGCGGCGCTCCTGGTCCGCACCCCTTACAAGGCCTGGGCGCCAACTTCATTCCTTCTATCCTGAACAGGGATATACTCGATGGTATCATCACCGTAGGTAAGGATGAAGCATTCAGCTATGCACAGCGTGCTGCAAAAGAAGAAGGATTGTTCATCGGTGTTTCATCGGGCGCTGCGCTTGCAGGCGTTGCAAAGAAACTCTCTGAAATACCCAAAGGATCAAAAATATTAACCTTCAACTACGATACCGGCGAAAGATATCTTTCTGTTGAAGGATTGTTCTAAAACCAGTTGTATGAGCTATCAACCCACCAAAGGCAAAGTGATATTGGCGGCAGCCGGACCGGGAGACCCGGAACTGGTGACCCTGAAGACTGTTCGTTTTTTGCAACAGGCAGATGTGGTACTGGCCGACAGGCTCGTGAGTGAAGACATCATCAAAGCGCATGTGAAGCCTGGAGCAGAAGTAATATATGTGGGTAAACAATGCCGCAGGGGGATCTCTACTCCGCAACTTACCATCAACGAATTATTGGTACACCATGCTGGTCGTAATCAGCTGGTAGTTCGGCTCAAAGGCGGCGATACCGGGATATTTTCCAATATCCTGGATGAGCTGGAAACACTGGTAGCCTATCAGATCCCCTATGAAATCGTTCCAGGTGTTACTGCTGCACTCGGTGCATCGGCTTATGCCGGTATCCCGCTTACGGCAAGAGGATATGCCACTTCTGTTCGCTTCCTCACTTATTACAAATCAGATGTAGTAACGGATAAAGAGTGGAAAGAGCTGGCGGAAACAAATGATACGCTGGTATGGTATATGTCATCCGAAACACTCGATACCGTTGTTGAAAAACTTACACAACACCAGATCAGCGCCGATAAATTGCTGGCAGTTGCCGAACAGGCAACAACGCCATTGCAAAACATCCACACTTGCAGCCTGTATGATTATGAACGCCAGCTGAAAGGAATGGTGTTTCTATCGCCTTCCCTGGTGATCATTGGCAAAGTGGTGGCGCTTCACGAGCAGTTTGCCTGGATAGCCAACAGTTACAGTAAAGAACATTATTTCAAACCACTGACAGGTCGTGTAAGCACTATACACGACGGTGCAGCTAAAGATAATAAACATGTTAACAGGGCCTAAATTCAAATTACTGACAGATCTGATCAGCCAGTCAAGCAAAGAGGAGCTGATTTGGATCAACGGCTATTTGTCTGCATTGCTGGGGCAACAACCACAGCCTGCTACCGCCGTTGCGGCTCCTGTAAGTGTTGCTGCGTCTGCGCCTAAGAAGATCACCATTACCTATGGAACAGAAACCGGTAACTCTAAAAAACTGGCTACAGAATTTGCCGCCAAGGCAAAAAAGAATGGGATACAAACCAAACTGGTGGGGCTTGACCAGTATCGCCTCACCGATCTTCCAAAAGAAGAGTATTTTATTACCGTGATCAGCACACAGGGTGAAGGTGAGCCCCCTATTGCAGCACAAAAATTTTACGACCATATCCACAACAATGGTTTTAAAATACCACAATTGAAATTTGGTGTTCTGGCACTGGGCGATACGGCTTATCCGCAGTTTTGCAAGGCAGGAGAAGATGTAGACAGCCAGTTGCAAAAGCTGGGCGGCAACCGCATTGTTCCGCTGCAAAAATGCGACCTCGATTATGAAGAGCTCGCACATAGCTGGTTTTCAGATTTACTCAAATCATTCGATAATGCAGGCGCTCCGGCCATTGTAGCGGCGCCGGTTATTGCTGATCAGAAAAAACCGGCCGGTAAAAAAACATATACCGGCACTATTCTCTCCAGTATTAATCTCAATGCCAACCAGTCTGACAAGAAAACATACCATATTGAAATAGCAGCAGAAGGCGTAGAATATCTCCCCGGCGATTCCATTGCCATCATACCGGAAAATCCGGCTGCGATCGTGGAAGAGATCCTGGCCCTCAGCCAAACAGATCCGGCAAAAAATATTTCATGGAAAAATGAAACGTTTACGATCAAAGACCTGCTCACACAGAAACTGAATATTACTTACCTGTTGGAGAAATCTGTTAAACAATATGCAAGCATTGTTGGTCAGGATATCCCGGCAGCAAGGGTAGGTTTGCTGGAACTGTTGCAGAAATATCCTTTGAAGGATGCAACACAGTTCGAAGCCATTGTACTCGGACTCACCGCTACCGCTCCACGTATTTATAACATCGCTTCTTCACCCGCCGCACACGAAGGTGAAGTGCACATTACTGTGTTGCAGGACGTATTTACTGTGAACGGAGAAAAACAATATGGACTGGGTACTTCATTCCTGGAAAGTAAAAAACCGGGAGATGAGATCAGCTTTTTTATACAGCCGAATAAACGCTTCCGTTTGCCCGCAGCAGATAAGGATGTGATCATGATCGGACCCGGAACAGGTATTGCGCCGTTCAGGTCGTTCACCGCAGAACGCGATGCAACAGGCGCTGCCGGACGCAACTGGTTGTTCTTTGGCGAAGGCAGTTTTACAGACGATTTTCTTTACCAGACCGAATGGCAAAACTGGTTCGATACCGATGTGCTCACCAAAGTGAGCCTGGCTTTTCATAAAGACAGTGCAGACAAACCATTCGTACACCACCGGATACTGCAACATGGCGCAGAGTTGTTTGAATGGATGCAGAACGGAGCTTATCTCTATCTCTGCGGTGAGAAAGACCCGATGAGCAAGGAGGTGGAGGCCGCGCTGCTAACCGTTATTGAGCGGGAAGGAAAATTGTCCGCTGAAGATGCAGCAAAATATTTCGAGCAATTAAAAACAGAAGGGCGGTACGCAAAAGACGTGTATTGATCCTATAAAACAGGTATTATGAGCAAGCAGGAAAAATTATCAGCCATTGAACACATCAAAACAGCCAGCCATGGCTTGCGGGGCACACTGAAAGAAAGTTTGCAGGACGAGATCACAGGCGCTATCCGCGAACAGGATCAGGCATTGGTGAAGTTCCACGGCATGTACTTGCAGGATGACCGCGATTTGCGCGAAGAGCGGGCCGCCAAGAAGCTGGATAAATTGTATTCCTTCATGGTCAGGCTGCGCATTCCAGGTGGCCTCATGACACCTGAACAATGGATCACGGCACACCATGTAGCAGGGGAATATACTACCGGTGTGATCAAGATCACTACCCGCCAAACCATTCAACTGCATGGTATCCTGAAAAACCATGTGAAGCCTACACATCAAAACTTCAGCAAAGTAAAACTCGATTCCATTGCCGCTTGCGGCGATGTTAACAGGAATGTGGCCTGTACGAGTCACCCCGCCGAATCGCTTTTGCATAAAAGTATTCATGCGTATGCCGACAGGATCAGCCGGCTATTACTGCCCAAAACAAGGGCATTTTACGAAGTATGGCTCGACGAAGAAAAGATTGCCGAAAATACAGAGACCGATCCTTTATACCAGGATCGCTACCTGCCCCGGAAATTCAAAATAGGCATTTGTATTCCGCCCAACAACGATGTGGATGTACTGGCCAATGACCTGGGATTGATTGCTATCATTGAAGATGGCAAACTAAAAGGATTCAATATTGCCGTAGGTGGCGGTTTATCTACTACGCACGGCAACGCCGATACCTATGCGCGACTGGCCACTGTTATTGGTTTTACCGACACCGAAGAGAAGACCCTCAAGGCTGTATATGAAACCCTTACTATCCAACGCGATTATGGTAACAGGAGCGACCGGAAACTGGCGCGCATGAAATACACGCTCGACAATATGGGTGTGGATGCCTTCCGCAAAGAACTGGAAAAACGTTGCGGCTTCCCTATCGAAGATCCAAAGCCTTACGAGTTTACACAAAGAAAAGACCGTTATGGCTGGTTCAAAGACTATGAAAGCAACTGGCACTATACTTTATTCATCGAGAACGGAAGGGTTACCGATACCGAGCAACTGCCATTGAAAACCGCATTGCTGGAGATCGCCCAAACCGGTAAAGCCAATTTTCGTTTTACCAGCAACCAGAACCTGATCTTAAGCGATATCAAAGACAGTGATAAAAAGATCGTGGAAGACCTGTTGAATCAATTTGGTATCATCCAGGCTACCGATGCCGCATCTGCCCTGCGTAAGAATGCGATCTCCTGCGTGGCTTTGCCTACCTGTCCGCTTGCACTGGCCGAAGCCCAACGCTACCTGCCCCAACTCATTGACCAGATCGAACCACTTTTGCAGCAATACGGTTTATCGGATGATGATATCGTCTTGCGCATGACTGGTTGTCCCAATGGCTGCGCAAGACCTTATGCCGCAGAGATCGGACTCATTGGAACCGCTCCCGGTCTTTATAACCTGCACATTGGCGGCGACCGCTACGGTCAGCGGTTGAATAAAAAATACAAAGAGAACCTCAATGAAAAAGCCATCCTGCAGGAATTGGATCACCTGTTCAGCGATTACAAAACCGGCAAAATAGCCGATGAGCATTTCGGCGATTATGTGTTTAGAAAACAACTGGCCAGTTAACAAAAAGAGAGGGAGTTTCAGATTTTGAAACTCCCTCTCTTTTTTATATTCTTTATTCCCTATTTCCCTCTGTTCGCATCAAACACAAGGGTTATATAATAAAATCCCCCAATAGCCGGCCCGCCCACATACTGCGTGTGATACGTGTTGAGGATATTGGTACCACCTATCTTAACTGTGGTATTCGCTTTCGCAAAACGGTAATTCACCTGGGCATCAACAGTATTGTAGGCCGGAACGATGCCGTTGGCTAACGGGCTGTTCCAGTAAAACGCATCCTGCCAGTGCCATACCAGGTTGAACCCGGTATTCTTAAACAGTTGCCTGTTGCCGAATGATACATTGGCCATCCATTTAGGCGTATTAAAAGCAGGTGTAAATGCATCGGAAGCGTGCACTTCAACCAACTGGGCATAGGCCAGATTGGCGCCGATATTGAATTTCCTGTAAAAGTTATAGTTCAGACCAATATCAAACCCCTGGTTGCTGATCTTACTTTTGGAGTTGGTCCACATTTTATACTTTTTTACAGAAGTACCGCCGGCATATACAAATGCTGCCGTACTATCGTTAGACCCGCCGGTTTGACCGATGGTGCCCCTGATGGGTTGTGTAACATCGAGTTGGCCGATAAAATTGTCGTACAGGTTAAAATAATAGTCGGCATCAACGAACAGTTTGTTATCAAGCAGCACGCCTTTGTAACCCAGTTCGAAAGAATTGAGGTGCTCCGGCTGTATATAACCGTATGTACTCTGTATCAGTAACCCTTTTTGATTATTAATAGCTGTATTCTTGCTCACACCATTACTGATATCAGCATTTACTGCATTCTTAAACGCAGTTACGGAGGAATTCAGGTATGAGTTTTCGAATACATTCAACGGGCCTGCCGTTACTTTTAATCCACCCAGCCTGCGCACACCGCCATTGTTCACAAAGGCAAAGCCTTCGAAAAGGGTGGGAAAGCGATAACCATTCTGGTAAGAAGCGCGGATATTGTGCTGCTCGGCAGGAGAATACACCAGTGCGATACGAGGGTTGATCTTCGGATCGAAATATTCGGTTTTGTCCACGCGTAATGAACCGGTGAGCTTCAGCTTATCGTCCAGCACTTTTTTAGTAGCCTGCACAAAGCCGCCAAAATTGTAATAATAGAAATCATCGTTGGCTCTTTTAGGATCGGTAAGCACGGCAGGGTTGATGTATTCGTTGCCATCGGGCGTAACAATGTACCTGCGGTAATGACCGCCCGTCAGCAGTTGAATGCCTTTGATCAAACGGCTCCAATCGTATTGCCCCTCAATATGCCAGAAAGCAGATTGCAGCAACAACTGTGCACCAACGGTATCCCAGTTATTGGTATGAATGATTTTATTACGCACGCTGTCGAACGCAGCCGTGCCGGGCACAAACCTGCCGTTATCGGCAAAGGCGCGGGCAGCAGTATGGGCCGCAGCTATGTTGCCGCCATTAGCCGCAAAGGCAGTGTTAAAGCCGTTGGTGTAATCATTCCACCACTGCGGCGATTTTTTAAAAGCCATATCGATGTTCTCTGCCAGCGGACGGAAATTGAAAGAATTGGCGCCGGTATTCTCCTGTGTGTAATAGGCTTTAATAAAGAAATCGTTGTTTTTCACTTCCAGTGCATGCTGCTGGATCTGCTCACCATCGAGCCGCACCCGGTTGCCGCGCTGGTAATTATTGGTTACAGTACCAATGCGGTACGCATAAGAAGCCTGAAGCGAGGAATTGAACTTATAATACAACCCCGCATCTATCTTGGAATTCTTTACAGCATAATCCGTAAGGTCCTGCTCCCGGTAACCGGTACGGCTTACATCATAGGTCTTGCCCTGTAACGTAAGGGTCTTCATATCGCTATTGTATTCATCGCCATAAGTGTTGATCAGGTCGGCAGCCGGATTGCTGGCTTTCCCAATGCCCAGCGATGCATTGGTTTTATTACCAGCCGCGTAATACTGATCGGTACTATCGTTGGCAACCCAATCGGTGCCTTGCGAATAAGATCCGTTGATCTTAAATGCCAGCCGTTTGTTGATGGCTTTGGCATAACGGATAGCATATTCCTGGTAGAGGGAGGGCGACAGATCCTTGCCGTCTATATGATTCACCCCTTGTTTCACATAAACACTCAGGCCCTGGTATTGAAAAGGGTTCTTGGTTTTGAGATTCGAAATACCATTGATGGCGTTCAGACCGTACACCGCCGAGGCTGCACCGGGAATCAATTCAACACTTTCGATATCCAGCTCGGTAGGACCCACCGCATTGGCCACCGGTGCGCCGATACCGGGAGAAATATTATCTACACCATCCACCATTTGAAGAAAGCGCGAATTGGTGGTGCCGGCAAACCCGCGGGTATTGGGTACTTTATAACCAATACTCAGTGTGGTCATCTGCACCCCTTTCAGATTCTCCAGCGCATCGAAGAAAGAGGGCGCCGGGCTCTCTTTAATGGCACGCAGGTCGAGCTTTTCAATGGTAACAGGCGATTTAAGGATACTTTCCGATACACGTGAAGCGGAAACGATCACCTGACCTGCATATTGATTCTGTGCATATAAAGAAACCGATACAGCCGATGCATTGTTATCCGATACCAGGAACTCCTGCGGTTGATAGCCAACATAAGAAACCAGCAATGTAATCGGCAGGCGTTGAAAAACTTTCAATTCAAAACTGCCGTCTTCTTTAGATACCGTTAACTGGTTGGAGCCTTTTACCCTGATTGAAGCGCCGCCCAGTTGCTGGGCATGGGCCGAATCGAAAATTTTACCCGAGATGGTATAAGCGCCCTGCGAATACGATCGCAATGCCAGCAGGGCAAAAACAATTGGTACAAGTATAGCTCTGGACTTCATTAGTCTATTATTTTAGTAGGATAAAAAGTTAAACTGATTGCTGCTAGGTTACAGGCGAAGCCTGCGGTGGTGAATGATTAAAGCCCCAAAGGGCAGGAAAGGCTGCGGGTCATCGCCATACGAGCATGGAACGTGAAGTACGTATGACAGATAATATCATATTTCAAGGGAGAAGAGGTTAATTTGTTCTGTAGATTGCCCATTATTTTCTGTTTCGGTGGCAAATATACGAATATCCTACTAAAATAGTAGAGTATTTATAAAAAAATAAAAAGCCTTTGTAGGAAACGAATCCTACAAAGGCTGTGTAGCGGTTAACTACGGTTTTTCATGGACTAAACCAAAACGCTACCAATTAACCTACGCTAAAAATCAATTGGCAACTTTTCAAGGATCTTTTCAAAGGATTATTGGATTTCCAACTGTAACACATTCTTATAATGTGATATCACAAAGAAACGCCCAGGTACGGAAATACCTGATAGTGAAAGTGATGAAAAACAGATAGAACAGTCGGCCTTCCATTATAGTGATATCACTACACGGGTCC
This sequence comes from Hydrobacter penzbergensis, assembly GCF_900106985.1. Lineage (NCBI taxonomy): Bacteria > Pseudomonadati > Bacteroidota > Chitinophagia > Chitinophagales > Chitinophagaceae > Hydrobacter > Hydrobacter penzbergensis. Next base: position 38,519 of record NZ_FNNO01000014.1, read on the forward strand.
TGTTGAAAACACCAATGTTACGGATGGTAATCCTTTTTAAAAGCATATAAAAGGGCTTGCATCTGTGGAATAAATGTTGTAACTTTTTAGTATCAAATGACCCCATATGAAACAGTATCACATTATTTCCAGAATAGCTATTTACCTGCTGGCTGTTGTAATGATTGTTTTTGGGATTTATCACTTTATGAATGCACGTGATCTGGTGGTTTTCATTCCCAGCTCTTTGCCTGGTGGCATTTTATGGGTTTACCTTGTTGGCGGTGCATTTATATTGGTTGCCATTGCCTTCATTACCAATAAAATGGTGAAATCGGCCGGGTATGTGCTGGCGCTTTTATTGATTGTTTTCATTCTCACCATCCACATACCCAACTACGTTAGTGCGGGCGACAAGGAAATGAAAACCATGGCGTTCATCAACTTGTTGAAGGATACAGCCATCGCCGGTTTTGCGCTTCACATTGCAGCCTCTGCCAGTCAACAGAAACTGCATTTCGAGGATAACGACTAATAACGTTATCCTATTTATTGACGCCGGTCAGTTTAGCCATTGCCCGCACAGGGAACGTGCCCACTCCTTTGAACTTGGGTGGAATAGCGCTGAAGGTAAACCCATCTTCCGGTAACAACTGCAGGTTGCACAGGTGCTCCACAATCAAAATTTCTGCTCCCAATAATGTTGTATGCACTGGCCGTGATTTCCCGTTCGTGTTGTCTATATTGTGTGAGTCGATCCCCACCAGCTTCACACCGCAATCTCTTAAATAAACGGCTGCCGCTTCTGTAAGGTAGGGGTTGTTCTCGTAATAGTGTTCTGTATTCCAATGAACATCCCAGCCCGTATGTATTAAAACCGCGCGGTTCCTGATCTCGTAATTCCGCAGGTGCTTATCCGTAATTTCGGGTGATGTTGTATAGGGCACCCTAATGACAATGCCTTCAAGATCGGTAAAGCAAGCCAATTCCACTTCTGACAAGTCTTTCCCATGTTCAAAGCGGTGAAACGGGCAATCGATATAAGTTCCCGTATTCGCAACCATTTCAATTTTGCCAATCTGGAACTCGGTTCCCGTTTCATATATCTTGCGCGAATCTTCCCTGCTCAGGTAATCACATATAATAGGCGCCGGCAATCCTTTATACGTTACCAATCCATTTTCGATGGTATGGCTTAGATCTATCAGCAGGTCATTGCCCGTTTTTTCATTGATGGGTTTTCTTTTATGTTGCTCTGTTATGATCTCTTTGTTCAGGATCTTTGTTTCACCCACCATCAGCAATCGCAGGTCGTCAACAATATAATCGGCCAGTTCTTTGTCTGAAATATTGTCCCCGGCGATGTCAAGGCGAAAATCATGGCCTTTGATGCCTCCTCCATTCGTGAAATAAATTTCAAAATCGAATTTTACTCTTTTGTTCATGTTGCTTGCATTATCGGGTGCATGAATTTACAAAATCTGTATACGGCTACCCTGATTCTTTATTGAGATTTTTCTGGAAATACCGCAAAAAAACGCTTGCACAGGGGTTTTACACAGAGTACTTTAGTATTCGTTTTTACCATTTACCATTGTCTGTATGAAAAAACCAATACTATTTGCCGCATTAGGGATCTGTGTCTTACTGTTTTCCTGCAGGGTTGTTCTGGTCCCGGAATACAGTGCCGAGCTGGAAAACCAGATCGTTCAAGGCGCCAAACTGAATGATAGGCTCTACATCAATTTGCTCGATGCGAATCCGGATAAAAGAAGTTTTCAACTGTATGCAGATAAATACGCCGAGATTGAATCGGAAATCCATTCCATCCTGCTAAAAAACGAGACGAGGAAAAAGAACAACGATATGCTGGTGATCATCAGGAACCTTGATTCCGTCTTTGTTAAATACAAAAACCACCACAAATCAAAAAACACGCTCAGTGATGGTGAAATCAAGCTCAACCAGGTTTATATTAAAGATCTCTGGAAGCCTTTGCTGATTGCTGAATCGGGATTGAAAAAAGCTAAAACTGTTACGCGATAAGTACTTATAAAACCACCTGTTTAACGAAAAAATTTACACTTATGCAATTCGATATCAATGAAGTCGCTTCGAACATGCTGGCGGCTATAAAAAACTCCGTAAAAGACGATTGGAAAAAAGTAAAAGAAGCTGCTACCAATTTCTTGCAAGACAATAAGAGCCGGTTGGGGCTATTAGCCAACTCACGATTATCTAATGAAATCAGTGATGAAGACTTTTTAGCCCGGCTCGGCGATGAAAAAAAGATCCTCGAATCGCAGTTGCATGCTATTGCCATTTTATCAAAAGTAGCCGCTCAAAATGCGGCAAACGCCGCAATCGATGTGTTGTCGGCCGCTGTTTCAAAAGCGTTGGGCATTGGTATACTATAACTCATTAAAATACCAGTCTCACCAAGGATACGGACTGCCTGGGAAGTTGCATATCAACCGTGAGTGTTCCATTCTTCATCGTAACTTCTTTCGGTACCGACAATAACGCTAATTGTCCGGCTTTTTCCAATTCCTGATATTGCTGCTCTGTTGGTTGTTGAGGCGAACCCATTTTTTTCCATACTTCGTAAGCATTGCTGTGATCGCTATCGATCCGGTAATGATACAGCTTGGCTCTTTTTACCGGGATATGCTGTAAAGAAAGCATTACCGGTGAACCATTATCCTGCATATCATCGTCGTGATAATTCCACAGCATCACGGTCAATGAATTTTTGCTTTTTGCAGCAATCGCATTGATATCCGTTTGCTTTCCGTGCACGCTTGAATCGATGATCGACTGATAATCATAAGAAAAGTTTCCTGAAACTTCCACACGATTGCCCAACATCATGCCCAGCATGCGAAAAACATTCAATACGGGCTTGTCCACCCCATTGGTGGCCAGGTCTCGAAAACCGTAAAACCAGGGCTGGTTCTCAAATTCAAACGACCAGTTCACTGCCCCGATCAGGTTGGTTCCAAAATGCGCATTGATATCATAAATACGTGCAACAGATGCAGCCGTATAACTCGAATACATGGTTCCGTTTCGATACGCATTCTGCGGATCCGTTTTCATACCGCAGGCTGCACAGCCTTCGGGGTCCGACTCGCCAACGATCACCGGTAAATGTTTGGTTTCCGGGAAAGAAGCGATCACGCTCAAATGATCCCGGATATTTCTCAACTGGCTGTACATGCCCATGCGTACCCGGTCGTTGACGATCCGTGGTGAACCTTTTGCATGAAAAGCAAGGAAGTCAATGGGGGCACCCACTTTGCCGGTAGCTGCATTGATCTCTTTCAAGCAATGAATGATGAAGCCACGCATGAACGCTTCGCCTCCTCCGGTAGTATGCGGCCCGCCAACTTTGGCAGATGGCAGTGCGCGTTTAACAGCATCCGAAGCGTAATCATACATCTTGCAATACGTCTTCAACCTGTCCTGCGCCTGCAGGTAAGGAGAATTCGGTTCATTCCACAACTCCCAATACCAGCTTTCTACTTCAGCTTTGCCATATCGTTCAACGCAGTGTTTCACCCATTGGTAAATCAACGCTGCCCATTTATTGTAATCATTCGGCGGGTACGACCATCCTGTGTGGATATCGCCATACTTATCGCCGGGTTTCCAGTGGTGCTGGTAAGGCTGCGGGTGGCTCGACAACGCTTCAGGCATAAAACCAATCTGCGCCAATGGCTTCATTTTCCTTTGTATGAACGTATCGAATATCGAGTCAACAATATTCCAGTAATACACCGGGTTACCGTTTTTGTCTTCGGTATACATATTGGTAGAGCCCCATTTCAGCGCGGCGTTGCCATCTCCTGAAGTCATGAGGTTATGCACGCGAACATGAACGGGTACCGGACTCAAAGCAGCAATTTCCGAAAGCAGTTTCCGGCCATCTCTCATATAAGTGTAGTTGGGCTCGTCGTATCCGAACCAGGCCCAGATGGGCGTCATAGGGGCTTTTTCTTTTGCGGCATCTACCTTGATCTGTACGGCAGACTGGGCCATCAGGCCCATACTCCAACCAAGCAACAATAGAGAAACTATGCTTTTTCCAATGACACCCTGTTGATTCATTGTCAAATGATTTTATTTTCTTGTCTGTCTAAAAATAACGCACTATGTGGAAATCATTACAGAAGAATGGTCTTATTCATGAATGAAGTCGGTATCTGTCAACAAAAGTTTGACTATCAGCGCATTGTCTAAAATGTTGGTTTCAGCCGTTGCAGAGGCAACCCTTCTGTTGCAAGCTGCGTTATAATTTGAAACAACAGTTATGCAATCCATATCCATTTTCAGGCAGCTTGGTCTGCTGTGTGTGGTGTCTACCGGCCTCCTGTTTTCGTCTTGCAGCAAAAACAACAATTACACGGCGCCGTCAACCACCTATACTATAAGTGCGTCGCTTACGGCGGCCCAGGAAGTGCCTGCCACCAACAGTACGGGTACCGGTACCCTTACCGGCACTTACGATGCAAGTACTTATAAACTCTCTTACACCCTTAACTGGAGTGGTCTCACCGGGGCGGCTACCGGCATGCACTTTCATGGTCCTGCCGCCGCAGGTACAAGCGCCGCCGTGGAAGTAGCTATCACAGGTTTTCCTTCTGCAGCCAGCGGTACTGTGAGCGGAACAGCTACACTTACTGCCAGCCAGAATGATGATCTTTTGGGTGGTAAGATGTATGCGAACATACACACTTCGGCTAATCCTGCTGGTGAGATAAGAGGACAGGTAAGTGCTTCGAAATAAGTTTGGTAGTTATCCTGCTACAAGGTTGATACCGCACAACTGCGCTGCGGCATTCAACCTGCCTGCACGCATGTGCGCGGTCAGTTGCAGTAGTCTGGGGCGATATAATTCATAATCTGCGCCATAAGCATCTTTGATGTTTTTGGCTTCTACTTGTGATATCTTACCATCGAACGCTACAGCAACGGTGAAAAGATCCAGGAGGAGATTGCGTTCTTCCTTACTTACCCGTTTTAAAATATCGATGAATACATTCCAGTCATCATATTTTACCGCACTGTTATTATCGGTATGAAGCAGGTGCTGGAAACGCAGCAGCAGTATCACCATGTTGGGATGAAAATTCTGCGCCATTACCACGGCGTTGCCAATAGCGCAGAGACAACCTTGTTTGGCCAATGGCGAGAGCCGCTCTATGAGGTGATCGTGTAATACATTGTCGGCAATATGGTTGCTCAAAGCAAAACCAAACAAGCGCAAGCGGGCTTCCTTCACTACGCGGTTGAGCACTACACCGTTCCAGAAACATTCCACCGGAAGCGCCACATAATTGATGGAAACACCTGCGATCGTTTTGCCCACTGTTTTCAACAACAGGAACTTAGCAGCAAAATTCGTGATCGTGATCTTCAGCTTATACAACAGACCCAATACCAACAGGTTCTTTTTCGATATCCGTTCGAAAGGGTCGATACCCAACACTTCCATTTCCGGGTCGGGCAGTTCCAGTGCTGTTCTCGCAAGAATATTCGTGATGCTGAAAGGGCCGGATTTCAGGAAATCTTTTTTATGCGCATGCAGGTTGATAAGTTCGCTTACTTCGTGAACGGCTTTTAATGCGATCAGGAATAATAAGTACAATTCAATAACAATGGAAACCAGTGTTACGCCGCCTGTCCATGCATAGTGGATATACCAGGGTTCGTTTTGTTTCAGCAAGTCAATGTACACAGTTGGCCAAACCAATACCAGGCCGGTAATAGCAGATAATACGATGCCTTTGATAGATATCTTCCTGATCTTTTGTTCGAGCACTTCATCGGGTATATCGAACACATGATGCGTGAGGTCTTTTTTGTCGAACCGGTCGAGGTAATAGACGCCAAACTTTTCCAACGACGATTTTTTCTTTGCTTTCAGTTGGATACCGGATTGCATGATCGGGGGTTTCAGTTTTTATCCGGCAATGCGAATGCCACATAAGCATCACCGGATCGGGTCTTCAATTTACCACCGCCGCAGGCAATTACAATAAATTGTTTTCCATTTACATGATATACCGCAGGAGTAGCAAAGCCCGAAGCCGGCAAATCGGCTTCCCACAACAGTTTTCCTGTTCTTTTATGGAAAGCCCTTATTTTATTGTCTTTTGTGGCTGCGATGAACAATAATCCGCCGGCTGTTACTACCGGGCCGCCATAGTTCTCCGTGCCTGCATGTATGCCTTTTGCTTTCAGTTCCGGGTAATCGCCCAACGTTTCTTTCCATACAAATTCACCGGTGTTCAGGTCAATAGCGGTTAGTGTACCCCATGGTGGCTTAACGGCGGGATATCCTTCTTTTGTCAGGAATTTGTTATAACCGGTATTGGTATAAGGTAGACGAGTATATGCATCTTCGGCTTTTTGTTCATGGATGAATTTTTTTGCTTGCCCTGTTTTATTCTCCAGGATATATGCGGCAACGGCATTTTGTTCCTGTTCTGAAAGATGATTGAATGCCGGCATCATACCCCTTCCCGACCTCATCAACTGGAGAAATCTTGCGTCGTTGTATTTTTTATTTACGTTGATGAGTGATGGATAGTTCCCCGATCCTTTTCTTTCAGGACCATGGCAGCTCATGCAGTTAAGCGTGTATAAGCGTTTACCGGCTGCTAAATAATTTTCTTCTTTTGCTGCTTTCTCTTTCACCTCCACCATTTTTAATACCCAGGGTACTTCATTGGCGTTCACATATAATATACCTGTGGCCGGATCATAGGCGGGACCGCCCCATTCGGCGCCACCATCGAAGCCGGGAAAAATAACCGTGCCCTCTTTGGATGGAGGGTTGAAAATATTTCCTGTCTTATAACTAGCCAACCGCTTTTTAATATCCAGGAATGATGAATCGCTGACAAGGTCGTTCAGGTCTGCTTCCGATAAAGATTGTCTTGCAAAAGGTTTCGGGAATGTTGGTATGGGTTGTGTGGCAGATGCTTTTTCACCTGCCAGTTCCGATTCAATAGGTACCGGTTTTTCTTCTACCGGGTACACAGGTTTGCCGGTTGTTCTGTCCAGCAAAAAAATAAATCCTGTTTTGGTTGGTTGAGCCAACGCTTCGATCTTTTTTCCATCCTTCATCATATTTACCAAAACCGGTGCAGTAGGCAGGTCGCGATCCCAGATATCGTGGTGTACTGTTTGATAATGCCAGATCAGTTTGCCGGTTGCTGCATCCAGTGCCAGCACACAATTGCCGAAAAGATCGGGGCCTAATCTTTTGCCTCCATAAAAATCAAAAGAGACAGAACCTGTTGGTACAAATACAATGCCTTTGGCTTCATCCAGGCTCATGCCTGCCCAGCAATTGGCGCCGCCCAGGTGTTTCCAGGCTTCTTTGTCTTCCCATGTTTCGTAGCCAAATTCTCCGGGCTGGGGTATGGTATGAAATATCCATTTCAATTTGCCGGTACGAACATCATAAGCGCGGATATGGCCGGGTGCGGCTGTTGCATCTTCCGCTACACGGGAGCCGATGATCAATAGATCTTTGTAAATGATACCAGGCGTATTGGAAGTGATAAACTTATCCTTCACATCCCGGTCCAGTCCGTCGTGAAGATCTATACGGCCATTTTTACCAAAATCCGCAGCGGGTTTTCCATTGGTTGTCTGCAAGCAGATGAGTTGGTCTCCGGCCGTATAAAAAAGTCTTTTGTCGTTCTTGCCATCTGTCCAATAGGTAACGCCGCGACCAGTATTGGAGAAGGCCATCATCAAACGTGTTTGTGCGCTGGTGTCTGCTGAAATTTTGGCGCCGGGATCAAAGACCCATTGTTGTTTTCCGGTAGCAGCATCCAACGCAAACATTTTCATTTTGGGTGTAGTGCCGTATAGTATGCCGTCTACTATAATAGGATTGCATTGTATCTGGGAATGAAGCAGGGTGTCTGCATCGTTTGTATGATAGGTCCAGGCAATTGCCAGGCGGTTTACGTTGTTTGTATCAATTGCTGTGAGGGTGGAATAATGCATTGCATCTTTTGTTCCTCCATAAACGTTCCAGTTTTTATGTTCTTGTTTTTCTGCCGGTGTACAACACACCCATGAGATTACAAGCAAGAGGTACATAAATAAAGGGGTCTTCCCGTTTGTAAAATTTTGCATACAGTCTGTTTTATTGCCAGTTTGGTGATACGTTTTTTCCATCAGGTTCATCATACCGGGTAATTGTAACAGCAATGAAAAGAAAATCAATCACCCCTTCTAAAATTAGGTAAACATTTAATGACAGTTATGTCTTCAGCTTCAGGTCTGAAATATGCTTATTGCGGAGAATAATGGGCTTATTCTCCGCATTTTTTACGGCGAATAATTGGTATGCGGAGAATATTGCTTATATTCACCGCATATTTTGCGGAAAATGGCAGTTTATATCCATCAATTATCTAATTGGCCTCATTTTACCTGGCAGCAAGAGCTGGTGGCCCCCTTGTTGGCTGAAGTACGCCACAGGCAAGGCCGGTTATTGGGGCGCATGGAAGGTTTGGGCTTTCGCCTGCAGGCTGAGGCGAATCTCCGAACGCTTACCCTGGATGTACTGAAGTCAAGCGAAATTGAAGGGGAGTTATTGGATGCCGACCAGGTCCGGTCTTCTATTGCCCGCAGACTGGGTATGGATATCGCCGGACTGGTACCGGCAGACCGCCATGTGGAGGGAGTGGTAGAAATGATGCTCGATGCTACGCAACATTACAAGCAAGCATTATCTGCCGACAGGCTTTTTGGTTGGCATGCCGCCCTGTTTCCTACGGGCAGGAGTGGCATGCATAAAATTGTAGTGGCGGCCTGGAGGGATAATCAAAAAGAGGATCCGATGCAGGTAGTTTCTGGTGCCGCAGGAAGGGAGAAAGTCCATTTCCAAGCGCCGGATGCCGACAGGTTAAATGAAGAGATGACCCGCTTTATTCATTGGTTCAATGAGGATATAAAAATGGATGGCGTATTGAAGGCGGCGGTTGCGCATCTTTGGTTTGTAACCATCCACCCTTTCGACGATGGCAACGGGCGTATAGCCCGTGCTATTGCAGATATGCAACTTTCCCGCGCAGATGAATCGGTTCAACGGTTCTATAGCATGAGTGCGCAAATCAGGAAAGAAAGAAACGCCTATTATGATGTTTTGGAAAACACACAAAAGGGGTCCATAGACATTACAGCATGGCTGGAATGGTTTTTAGAATGTTTGAATCGTGCTATTACGGCCACAGATGAAACACTCGCTTTGGTATTGAAAAAAGCGCGGTTCTGGGAAAAGCATGCTACTACGCTGTTGAATGAACGGCAACAATTGATGCTGAACAAGCTACTGGATGGTTTTGAGGGAAAATTGAATACTTCCAAATGGGCCAAGATCACCAAAACATCACAGGATACGGCATTGAGAGATATACAAGACTTAGTGAATAAAGCAATATTGACGAAAGAACCCGGCGGAGGAAGGAGTACGAGTTATACAATTTCAGAATAAACGCCTCTTACCACTGAATGGGTTCGTTGCGTTCTTTGGCATACGCCTTCGAGTAGTCCAGTTTTTGGGGGCGATGCGTGGCTACAAACTCGATGCCTTGTAAAATAAACCGCATGAAAGAAGGGTCTGAATAAAGTTTTTTATCATGCCCCAATGTTGTCATCCAGGCCAGGCCACCATCATAATAGTTGTGCCAGCCGGCAGGATAATAATCTTTGAAACTGCCCATATTCGATTTGATGTTATCGTGCGGTTTAAGAGTCGTTACATCATGCACCAAAAAAGTATGAATAGACGGATAGAGTTCCTTTTCAAAATAGCACTCGTCTTCAACGTCCCAAACTGTTGGCATACCTGCTACCGAAGGGTGATTTTTGTCTACAACCCGCACTTTGAACTTTTGAAAAGGTGCGTGCCATGAAAAGGTGCCGCCTGTGAACTGCTTGAACCATGTCCAATCGCGTTCGGTGGCTATTGCCGAATGAATACCAACCAGGCCTCCCCCCGCTTCGATGTATTGCCGAAATGCCAAACGTTGCTCTTCCGTGTCGAACACTTCATTATTGGTGCTTGGGAAAATCAATAGTTGGTATTTTGACAAATTTTCTTTCTTAAATACCGATGGGTTAGTTGAAGTATCTACTTTAAAGCCGTATTTCTTGCCCAGGTCTTGCAGACCGGCCACGGCAGAAGGAATATTGTCGTGAACATAGCCCTTGCCATTTTTCGAATACACCAAGACGTTCAACTTTTTCCAATCGATTGTTTTTTGCTTTTGAGAAAAACCATAAATGGCCGATATTGATGCGACTAGAAAGATTAGCATTTGTCTTTTCATCGTTTCTTGAATTGTTGGCGTAAGGGTCTCTAAATTAGATCAATTATTCTTTTGATCTTCAGCGATTTTGACATGTACTTATGTTGGATATGCTTGCCTGTACATGATCCATTCCAATACTTCCACTCACTGTTTCGTGTGTTAATTCCTACTGAATCTTCCTTAAGTTTTTTATTACTGATGGTCTACGGACTCCGTTCTATTCTATCAATGGTTTGAAATAGGGCGTCGCCGACTTTAATAGCATTGAGTGGAGATTGATCAACAAAGGCAATGTAGCCAGTTACTTCATTGATGTTCTGAAAAGCTTGCGAGCTAATCCTTACTTCCCGATGCCGTGAAGTAGTCGCTTTCGACGATGTCCCCATTCGGATTTCGCAGTTTTAAGACTAATTGTTGGAGTCGCTTCCGCATAGGCAATCCACTGTTTAAATGCAGCCATGCTCACCGGAGCTCCAGGCAATGATAAAGAATCATCAACCTCATCGCTGGCAATGATTTTAATTGCTTTATTTTTTGCTAATTGTTGCAAAGTCAGAAGAGCGCTAGCATCAGATATTTCCAGTGTAAGCGTATGCATATTTTGATTGTAACCGATTTACTGTAAAAAATACAACTATTGGGACATTATAGCGTAAAAGTTAGCGGCAACGTTTTTGTCACTCTGTTGCAGTTCTTCTGATTTCGACAAGAGATAACAATGAATCATAGATTTGAGCTCTAGAAATATCTAGGCCGAACGCTACAATTATTGTCTCATCAAACGCAATTCTATCAGCTTGTTCTAATTCATCAGCAATAGGAAGGATGTCGCGCTCTAAGAGTGGAGCAAAAGCATTTTTAATCGCGGTGCCTCCTTCTTCGCTAAGCTGTGAGGCGTCAAGCATATGCATATAATCTTCAATCCTGTTCTTGTTTAAGTCTAGGGCTCCCTGTCCACGACCAAAGCCCATCCCTTCAATAATGAACATTGATATCGCACTGTTCAGAAGCGCATGGTGTAGATCTATATCTATTTCATTAATAGGATTGAGCGGAACTAATCGCTGATCAACAAACGCACGAGGCATTACGCGGCCTACGAAAAGGCGCCGCCCGAAGTTGATAAACATAACCAAATCGGTCATCGTATCGGTATCCATTTGATACCATTGCTTGCCTTTACGCGATAATTTATTGATGATCTCTTGGGTCGCAAAATTATTGATCCAGTTGATCGCTCCGGTATGTCCTAATTCTTCAAGTTCTTCCAGTGATCTTGAACAAGAGAATGCTTCTTTCGTTGGTGGGGCGCAAAGCCTGTCAAATTCTGTCGGGCTTTTTGCGAGAGGCTTGATGTATTCTGCTTCTATGTCATGACCATCTTCCGGGTAAAATAGGTCATTTTCTCCGCGACGTTCTCCACGCTTTATATCGAAGACTGTATTTAATGGAACAAGCGGCAAGTTTAATATCCAGTCGCAATTCACAAATTGCGCGTTTCCTCCCAATCCTATTGCCCTAAACGCGATCATGTCTTCCTGGCTCACGGCCCTAATCATCATCGTGTCGTTTTGGGTCTGGCCTAATTGTATCTGAGCGGCTGCAATCTGTACCGCTTCATCATCGGCCATTTCTTCAAGCGGTCGCGTCAGGACGACGAAATTGACATCTCCACTCGGCTGGTTGGGATCAGTTTTCTTATCCATGATAAGAATATTCGTAACGACTTTGCTGTTTCTAAACCATCGTCCTGCACCAGAAGTAATGACACATTTAAGATCATAGTATTGGCTTAAACGATTATAGAAATCATTACCCCAATCAGTGCCAAGCCATGCGTTAGTAATAATGATACCCAAGCGTCCGCCATCCGCTAGTAAAGGATAAAAGGCAAAAGGAAGGTAGGCCGCAACATCTGCTCGCCCTGTAAATTTTCCTCCACCCATATTTACCAATGTTCCCTTTAAAGCATTGCCGTATTGCATTCTTCCTGCTTGTGCGACAAAGGGCAAGTTGCTTGTAATGGTCTGGAATGTACCAAGCTGCTCAGTGAACAAAGCACCATTTGAAGGATTGCGGAATTGAATATCTAAACCGGGTGACAACGTGAATGCATCCCGCTGGAACATCCTTAGCGGCATGTGCATGAAGGCTGGCTTCGCAAGTGCAAAAGTTGCGATCTGTACAGCTTGTGGATCTTGATCTGAAGCATAAATGGTTTCTGACGCTTGCAGTGCTTGAACTCCGGCGGTCAATTTTATTTCCAAGGCGGCGCGGGCAATTGTACCGCTGCCACAACATGGATCAAGAACTCGGTCGTTTGTAATATCACGAACACATAAACGCGTCAGCAATCTTGCGAGTTCTATCGGCGTAGGATACTGGCCGCGAAGTTTCCGAGTTGCGACTTCAACAGTTGCTTCCAGTACGCCGGATAACTGCGCTTGATCAACGGAACCGACGCGCAAATCGGTAAGAAGGTGGTTGAATTGTTTAAGCTGATCCCAAGCCCTTGCAGGGATTTTTGAAAGTCCTAATCCGTTATCGGAAAATATTGTCCAGAAATTACAGTCTTCTGATAGTTGTGCGAATAATGCCAAAGCTTGCTCTGGCGTAGTATCGTCACTGATATTCGCCACTTGCTGTGCACGTTGATCTTTCTCGCGAAGGATATGTGCGAATAATATCTTGCCGATCCAGTTTGAAATATTTGCTCTGGCAAGCACATCTTCCATCTTGCCTTTTGCGTATTCACCGCTTGAAACGTTCCACCATAAAATTATTTGAGCGCGTAGTTGTGCATCAACGTTCATTGACGCTTTTAATGCTTCGGTTACATCGCCGGAATTTTCTAAGATAAGATTGGTAACGCCACCGCTACGGTACGCCTCGATAAACTGCCGTCCTTCAAGTGATTCATCATCAAACAAAGCGTTCAAATGACCGATAATATCAGTTGCGAGTTTTTCCCATCTGGCTCTGTTCGCTGTAATCCCTGCGCGGGTCGTGATATCGGCCAAATCTGACCATACTTTACTGCGCGTGTATTTACCCGTTGCAGCATTGCGGATATAAAGGTGAGCGTGAGAAACATTCCAAAGGAGAAAGCTATCCAGACCCAAGGCACGCGCCTTTTCTTCCGCGTTTTCCCTGAAATCCGCGTCTGTGATTGGCGTATCTGGCATCTTTAATTCCCAGCCCTGCAATATGCGGGCTGTGGCGCGGTCGCCAAATAAAAGTACATCAGGGAACAGGCTGCCCCCTTCCGCTTTTACGGTTTGTTCTCCCCCTGCATCTTTGATTGATCTATTGGCTTGGGCGCATAAGCCTTTTATGTGTCCGATTAAATCTATTGCCCATGAACGCTCATTGTAATTCGGAGCTAATCCATTCATATCGCTATTTTAGTATTGGTAGATATCAACGCATCGACATCCACCATACCTTTGCGATTTTGCAGACTTGTTGATTTTGTAGAGGGTTGTAGTTCCGAGTATAGTGGTGGTGCCGGTTGATTATTTTTTATAGATTGTTCTACTTCTGCAAGTCTTTCATTAGCCACACTGATATAGTCGATCTGCTTCTCTTTGAATAAGTGAACTTCCTGATTTTGTTCTATTCCAATAAACCGACGTTGCTCCAGAGCGGCTGAAACTAAAAAACTACCGCTACCAAAGGCATTATCTAATACAACGTCTCCTTCTTTGGTAAACATTCGGATCAAGTATCTTCCCAGAGCTACCGGCTTTTGTGTGGGATGCCACACACGACCACCGCTTTCGCTTTCTGCGGTCTTGCAATAAAGTGTATCTGTCGGAAAACGTTCTCCGTCGCTCTTTACTTGAACGGGTTTAAAGTCCCCATAACTACCTGTGTACTGCGCTTTTCGAACCCCTTTGTTATAGGGCTCGCCAGGGGACATGATCGGGTTGTAATCTGGCTGGCTACCGTAGAATATACAAATATCTTCGTGCTGACGCAGGGGTTGACGTCGAGCATTTAAAAAGTTGGTTGGCTTACTCTTGACCCAAACAAATTTATATCTGAACCAGGCTTCGTTACTTAATATGAGTTTGGCTGTAAAAACTCCTTGTGAGGTAAGCGCAATGACCCCCTTAGGCTTTATAATACGTTTATATTCGGCCCACAATTTATCAAGCGGGATAACGCTGTCCCATTTGTTTTGCGTTGTGCCATAGGGCAAATCGCATAAGATCATATCGACAGATTGATCCTCAACCTTCTTCATGACCCTTAAACAGTCGCCTTGATATATTTTTCCACCTAAATATTTCATCAGCCTTAGGTGTTTTCTTTTTTGTTCATTAAAGAAATTTATTAGCGAGTTCACACAAAGATATTAACCTTCCACAAAATACTAAAATTTTTAGTTTCTCCTGCTATTTGGAATTATTTTTTCAAATATAGGTAAGTCTTTACGTATCAGGGGCGGCATAAAATTATCTTTGAATAGAACACAACTTTTCGATGCTATGAGCTTGTCCGCAAACACCCTCAAAAAAACGAGCATTACTCTTAAAATGCTGATTGATGTAGGCTTATTGCACGCAGGTCAGGAAATTTTTTGTGAAAACCCCTCCATTAAAGGGGTTATCAATCTGGACGGCTCTATTACCGTTAACGTTGATGGGAAAGATTGCCATTTTGAATACTTAAGTGGTGCTGCGCGACACATCGAGAAAAGGAGCCTTAACGGATGGCTCTATTGGCATACAAGTATTGAAGGAGAAAAGTTCTGCATCGGCAGTTTCAGGGATCAATATTTGCTGAACGAAAAAAAGCCCCTGTAGACATTTAATCGTTATTCTTTCTTTCTAATGGAATTGATTTAGAGCAATCTCAGGTCAAAAATAAACTACACTTAAAAAAGCTCTTTCGTGCGACCCAAAAGAAAAAGCGGCTATGAATTTTCTTCATAACCGCTGAAGCCTTATCATTTTTGTAGCCTTTCGTGCGGGCTATAATAATAGATTCAGGCTTGTTGGGGGATTTGAGATAAAATTTAACCTTCATGGCAATAAATTCTAGTTAGACGATTTATTGCCCCATTTAAAAAACCTTGCACTATACCTTGCACGGTTCGATTTGGCACAAAAAAAATCGCTCTAATCTATTAATTATTAAGCGATTTTCTTTTTCGATTGTGGTGTGGGGCGGGATCGAACCGCCGACACAAGGATTTTCAGTCCTTTGCTCTACCGACTGAGCTACCGCACCTTTGTTGAAGCTTCGGTGCGCGAGGCGCACTTCTGCCGCTTTATTTCCCTTTCGGGGTTGCAAAAATAGGGGATTCTGGCAATAATCCACCTAAAATTCACAATTTTTAGGAGTACGGGCAAAGGGTATCACATCGCGGATATTACCCATGCCGGTAACAAATTGTACCATACGCTCAAAACCTAATCCGAAACCTGCATGTGGCACAGTTCCAAAACGGCGTGTATCTAAATACCAGCTCATTTCTTCCGTGGGTATGTGCATGTCTTTCATGCGTTGTTCCAGCTTATCCAATCGCTCTTCACGCTGTGAGCCGCCTACGATCTCGCCAATGCCGGGGGCCAGTATATCCATTGCCGCAACAGTTTTTCCATCTTCATTCATACGCATATAGAACGCTTTGATGGCTGCGGGGTAACCGGTAACGATCACGGGTTTTTTGAAATGCTTCTCTACCAGGTAACGCTCGTGTTCACTCTGCATATCAATGCCCCACTTCACCTCGTATTTGAATTTCTTTTTCTTGTACGCAGGAGAATCCAGCAAAATATCAATGGCCTCTGTATAAGTGATGCGCTCGAATTGGTTGTCTACCACAAAACGCAGTTTCTCTAGCAGGCCCATCTCTGAACGCTCGGCCTGCGGTTTCTGCTTTTCTTCTTCTGCCAGCCGCTGGTCAAGGAATTCCAGGTCTTCTGCGTTATGCTTCATGGCATAACGAATCAGGTACTGGATGAACTCCTCGGCCAGGTTCATATTGTCTTCAATATCGTAAAACGCCATCTCGGGTTCTATCATCCAGAACTCGGCCAGGTGGCGGGTGGTGTTGGAATTTTCTGCGCGGAAAGTGGGACCGAACGTATAAATATCGCTGAACGCCATGGCGCCCAACTCTCCCTCGAGTTGTCCGCTTACTGTGAGGTTCGTGCTCTTACCAAAAAAATCTTCTCCGAAATCAATGCCGCCATCTTCTTTGCGTGGCGCTCCTTCCATGGGCAATGTAGTAACACGGAACATCTCTCCCGCACCTTCCGCATCACTGGAAGTGATGATGGGCGTATGCAGGTACACAAAACCCCTTTCATTGAAAAACTGGTGCACGGCAAATGCCAGTGAATGCCTGATGCGGAACACCGCGCCGAATGTATTGGTGCGGAAACGCAGGTGAGCGATCTCCCGCAAAAATTCGAGGCTATGCTTTTTAGGTTGCAGCGGGTATTTCTCTGCATCACTGTCGCCCAGCACTTCCAGGCTCTTCGCCTGTATCTCTACTTTCTGTCCCTTTCCCAATGAAGCCACTACCTCACCGGTGATCTTCAAGGAAGCGCCGGTGGTAATGCGTTTGAGCGTGGCATCATCCAGCATACCCAGGGCAACCACCACCTGGATATTATTATTGGTGCTGCCGTCGTTCAATGCTATGAACTGGTTGTTGCGAAAAGTGCGCACCCAACCCATTACCGTCACATCCTGACCAACGAATTCGCCGGCCAGCAAGGTCTTGATCTTGGTTCTTTTGTTAAACATAAGGCAGCAAAGATACGTATTGGGCTTCCGAACTCATATATTCCTTTTCATGATTCATGGAAATTTGGGAGTCATCCTGTATTTTTATTTTTAGTACCATAATAAAAAACAAGCTTGCCAATGTCCTCTCTATGAAGAAGGTATGCCCCTCCCTTTTCGTTTCACTTGTTGAACAAACCAATGATGCAGTTTTCATATTGCGGGTGGAAGCCGAAAAGCGGCGCTTCATCATAGAATACGTCAATGCGGCCTACCTGCGGAAATTCTCCCACACAGCAGAAGAACTCATAGGCAAAGACCTGAAAGAGATACTCAACGCCGAAAAATATGAGCTGGTCAGTAAGCAGCTGTTTTCCTGCGTCAACTGCAAAAGCCCGCTTTCTTACGAAGAAACCATTGCACTGAATAATGAAACCCTCTTCAGCCTGAGTGAAGCTTTTCCCATACTGGATGATAACCAGGAAGTTACCCACCTCATCGGTTTGTCTAAAGACGTAACAGCGCTCAAAAGACAGCAGGCATTGCTTTATGAATCGGAGAATACACTCCAGGCCATCATCAACAGCTCCGATTATATAACGCTCTTTATAGATCCGGGATTCCGTATCATTTATGCCAATACAGCTGCGCAGCATCATGCCCGCCGCCTGCTGGGCAAACCTTACAAAGTGGGCGACCTGATCATGAACTACTTAACGCCGGAACAACAGAAAACGGCCGCCATGCATTTCGATGACATATTGCTTAGCAAAGCTAAAAACCATGTATTCGAGTACCATTTCACCTATCCCGACGGAGAAAAGGTTTGGCTCCTCCGGAAATATTATTCTGCCTCGGATGCACATGGAAACTACCTGGGCGTCGTGATAAACTCGGTAAACATCACCCAACGGAAAAAAAACGAACTGGAAATCCAGAAACACGCAGAAGCCCTGCGGGAGATCGCTAAGATCCAGTCGCACGAGATCAGAAGGCCTGTTGCAAATATCATTGGCCTCACCGAAATGATCAATACACACAAACCACAGGAACTGGAAGAAATCGTTGCTCACCTGCACAAAAGCGCCCTGGAACTCGATGAGGTGATCAAACAGGTAATTACAAAGACGTATAATTTTAATGTATAATGTTGGTGGGTCCGTCCGCCGATTTTTACATTTTCATTTCATTTTTTGATTATTTTGCCTTAACATTGCAGCGGAAACCAGACTGATTGGGTTCTCTTAATAGCTCTCGACAACATCAGTTTCCCTCTTTCCAATCACAACATTTTTTTTATTTATCCGGATCTGAGTTCGTAATCCCTTAGACAGGATCTTTAATGATGTAGACAATTTGAATCCCCCCATTAATTGATTTTATGTACGACATTTTGCAATTGAACGACATGCTATTGCCAGAGTTGCTCGACATTGCCGAGCAGTTGAAAATAGCAGGCGTTAAAAAGCTTGACAAACAAGGGCTTATTTATAAGATCCTTGACAGCCAGGCACTCACAGCCAGCGAAACAAAAGAAGACGGCAAGAAAAAACCTGGCAGGGCCCGCAAACCCGTTACTGTTAAAACCGGCATCGCTACCGAAGAAGCGGAAGTGATGCAGGAAGCGCCGCAGCAAACAGCTAAGCCTGCGCCGCCCCCCCAGCCCAAACGTGGTGCGCCCGGCCGTAAGCCTAAAACTGAGAAGCCCGCCGAACAAGCGCCCCAGGCTGGTCCATCGCTCAACGGAACATCGGCAGAAACATCCGAGCCCACACATGCTGCCGAAGCGGAATCTGCAGAGAATGGTCTTTCGCACGAATCGTCCCAGCCTGCACAGCAGCAGAAGCAACACCGCAAAGAACCTACTTTCAATATCGAGTTTGAAGGCATGATCCTCAGTGAAGGCGTGCTCGAAATGATGCCCGATGGTTATGGGTTCCTGCGTTCTTCCGATTATAATTACCTCTCTTCTCCCGACGACGTATACGTATCTCCTTCGCAGATCAAATTGTTTGGTCTCAAAACCGGCGATACCGTGCAGGGCGCTGTTCGTCCGCCTAAAGAAGGAGAAAAATATTTCGCGCTCCTCAAAGTAGACGCCATCAACGGCAAGAAACCCGATGAAGTGCGCGACCGTGTTCCTTTCGATTACCTTACGCCGCTTTTCCCTTACGAAAAGCTGAACCTGTTTACCACGCCCAACAATTACAGCACCCGCATCATGGACCTCTTTACGCCCATTGGTAAAGGTCAGCGTGGCCTGATCGTTGCCCAACCCAAAGTGGGTAAAACCATTTTGTTGAAAGAAGTGGCCAACGCCATCGCCGCCAATCACCCCGAGTGTTATCTCATGGTGGTATTGATCGATGAGCGTCCTGAAGAGGTAACCGATATGGAGCGCAGCGTAAAGGCAGAAGTGATCGCTTCTACCTTCGATGAACCCGCAGAAAAACACGTGAAAGTATCCACCATTGCTTTGCAAAAAGCAAAACGCCTGGTAGAATGCGGTCACGATGTAGTGATATTGCTCGACTCCATCACCCGTTTGGCCAGGGCCCACAACACAGTGGCACCCGCCAGCGGTAAAGTATTGAGTGGTGGTGTGGAAGCCAACGCCATGCAAAAACCCAAGCAGTTCTTCGGCGCTGCCCGTAAAATAGAGCACGGCGGTTCGCTTACCATCCTGGCCACTGCCCTCATTGAAACAGGCAGTAAGATGGATGAAGTGATCTTTGAAGAATTCAAGGGTACCGGTAACATGGAATTGCAGCTCGACCGCCGCCTGGCCAACAAACGCATTTTCCCTGCCATCGACCTGGTGGCTTCTTCTACTCGCCGCGACGACCTGTTGCTCGACAAAGAAGTATTGCAACGCATGAACATCCTTCGTTTGTACATCAACGATATGAATACCGAAGAAGCAATGAATGAATTGCTCAAGCGCATGCGCGGTACAAGAGACAATGAAGAGTTCTTAGCCTCTATGAATCGATGAGTTGATAGTTGTTAGTTGTCAGTTGTTAGAAACATGGATTCGCTCATCTGACAACTAACAACTATCAACTAACAACTAAATATGGCCATCACCAAACTCACCATAGCGCCTTTTTTAGCAGCAGCACAAGACCATCTCGTGCTCGATGTGCGCAGTCCGGGTGAATACCAGCACGCACACATACCCGGCGCCCAACTCCTTGCACTTTTCACCGACGAAGAAAGAAAGATCGTCGGCACAGCTTACAAACAGCAGAGCCGGCAGAAAGCCATCAAAATAGGATTGCAGTTTTTCGGTCCTAAAATGGTGGGCATGATAGAACAGGTAGAGCAATGGTGCGCCGCACGTAACAAAGAGGCAGAACGCCCAACCGTACTAGTGCACTGCTGGCGTGGAGGTATGCGCAGCGCCGGCGTGGCCTGGCTGCTCGATCTTTATGGTTTCAATGTGATTATCCTTGTGGGCGGCTATAAAACCTATCGCCACTGGGTGTTGGCGCAGTTGGAAAATAATTATCCCATTCATATTGTTGGCGGTTATACCGGCAGCGGCAAAACCGATCTGCTCCATGAGCTCACCAAACAACAGGAAGCCGTGATCGATCTCGAAACGCTGGCTCTGCATAAAGGATCGGCTTTCGGTGCGCTTGATAAAATACCACAGCCCTCCCAGGAGATGTTTGAGAACCTGTTGGCGCATGAATTGCAAAAACACGAACAAGCTTCGCGGATATGGATGGAAGATGAAAGCCAGCGCATCGGCCTCGTCAACATACCCATCGTACTATTTAAACAAATGCGCACCAAACCTGTTTTCTTCCTCGATGTTCCTTTCGAAGAAAGGCTCAACCACATCATAAAAGAATACGGAGGATTTGAGAAAGAAAAACTGGTGAACGCCATTATCCGCATCAAAAAAAGACTGGGCGGACTCGAAACCAAAACAGCCATCAATTACCTGCTGGAAGACGATGTAAAAGAATGCTTCCGCATATTGTTGAAATACTACGATAAGCTTTACATCAAAGGATTGTATAATCGCGAAAACGCCGAAACGCTTACCTGTAAAATTCCCGTTGACCAGGTGGATGCCGAGCAGAATGCCGGTAAACTGGTGAACCTTCTTCAAACACAGCATGCATGAACAATGAATCTACAGCCATCAGGCTTACGCAATATTCCCATGGCGCCGGTTGCGGTTGCAAAATAGCGCCGCAGGTACTCGACACCATTTTAAAGACCAATCTCTCATCACCCGATCAGCAAAACTTACTCGTAGGCAATAGCAGTAAAGACGATGCCGCCGCTTATGACCTTGGCAACGGCACGGCATTGATCTCTACTACCGACTTTTTCATGCCCATCGTAGACGATGCATTTTCATTCGGTAAAATTGCCGGCGCCAACGCCATCAGCGATGTATACGCCATGGGAGGAAAACCCATCCTGGCCATTGCCATCCTGGGATGGCCGGTAGATAAATTGCCGGCAGAAGTTGCTCAACAAGTTATTGAAGGCGCGCGGAGCATTTGTGCCGAAGCGGGCATTCCGCTTGCAGGCGGGCACAGCATCGATTGCCCCGAGCCCGTTTTCGGCCTCGCAGTAAACGGACTGGTAGATATCCCCCGCCTCAAACAAAACAGCACCGCCCGCGAAGGAGATGTTTTATTCCTTACCAAACCGCTGGGCATGGGCATTCTTTCCACTGCGCAAAAACGCAATGCGCTCAGCAGCGAACACCACGATCTCATGCTTCGCCAATTGATGCAACTGAATAAAGTGGGCGAAGAACTTTCTGCACTGGCATCTGTACACGCTATGACAGATGTAACCGGCTTCGGATTGCTGGGTCACCTGATTGAAATGTGTGAAGGAAGCGGGTTGAACGCGCAGATACAATTACAAGAGGTTCCTGTTATCCCGGGCCTCGATCCATACCTGCAACAAAAAATACAACCGGGTGGCACCAAACGCAACTGGGCAAGTTACGGCCACAAAGTACAGTTCGCCGATACGATTCAACCCGAAGAAGCCATCTCCATACTGGCCGATCCGCAAACAAATGGCGGGTTGTTGGTGGCTGTAGGAAAAGACTGTGTAAAAGACGCCGGTGATCTACTGAAATCGCATGGTCTTTACCACACCATCATTGGTGAAATGACGGTTGCGGGCGAGGATAAAACCGTTACAGTATTTTAACGATTCATAGGATTCTTTTTAATCGTTTTGGTATTAGCTTTGGTTATAATTTAAAAAAGGAGGAATCATGATACGTTCATTTTTGACCCTTCTGAGCATTTGCCTGGCAACAACCCTAATGGCACAGGAGGCCGGCCAGTCACCCGCTCCCGACCAAAATCCCAACTTCAACATCAGCAGGCAGAAATACATGAGCCAGAAAGACTCCCTGCTCTCTGCTTCCAACACCACCGTGCAGCAAACCTATAAGGCTTACGATTGGTACGAAGCCAAAATGGAACGCCGCAACGAGCGGAGAGAAGCCAGGAGGTATGCTGCCTATTACAACGGATACTACTATCCGTATTACAACCAATATTATAACGGCTGGAACCAGTATGGTTATTACAATAACTGGGGCAGCTGGAATGCACTCAGACCCAACATCGGTTTCCGCACGGGAAATTGGTGGTTCTCTTTTTAAAACCAATCGCATACTATGAAAAGCAAATTTTTACTTTTTGCCGCCGGAATTTTATCGTTCTCTCTCTTTGTTACTTCCTGCGCAACACGTATGGTTACCCGCATTGATCCTGCAACACAGATCGATATCAACGGAACCTGGAACAACACCGACAGCCGCCTCACTGCGGAAGAAATGACCAACCAGATACTGAATGCCAAATGGCTCAACGATCACCTGGCTGCCAAAGGAGGCAAAAAGCCTGTAGTAGTGGTAGGCATGGTTACCAATAAAAGTCATGAACACATTGAAGCAGAAACTTTCATGAACGACCTCGAGCGTGCATTCATACAAACCAGCAGGGTAGGATTGGTGCAAAGTGGTAAAAAACGTGAAGAAATGCGGGCCGAAAAAGCAGACCAGCAGAGCAACGCCACACAAAGCACCATGAAAAAATTCGGGTTGGAGCGTGGCGCCGATTACATACTGCAAGGTTCTATCAACTCCATCGTAGATGCGTATCGCAGGAAGAAAACCGTTACTTACCAGGTAAACCTGGAGCTCACCAACATTGAAACCAATGAAGTGGTGTGGATAGGCGATAAAAAGATTGCCAAATTCGTCAACAACTAAGTGCTGTTTAATTTTTCCGCATGAAGCATTGTATAAAACGGGCATGGGTAGCTTGGCTATTGATGCCTGTTTTGTTTTCCTGTGCTACTTACAACAGCAAAATGTCTGCTTATTACAACCAGGTAAGCGCATCGCATTACAGGCATGCCGATCATATGCTGGAGCAGAATGGTTACCTGCAACATCCCAGGAACAGCCTCTTGTATTATATGGAACGGGGACAAATGTTGCACCTGCAGGGCCTGTACGACAGCAGCAACCTCTTCCTGAACCTTGCCGACGGCTATATAGAAAACAAACACAAATCGTTAGGGAATGCGATTACCAGCTTGATGCTCAACCCAATGACCGCTCCTTACCTGGGTGAAGACTTTGAACGTTTCATGGTTCATTATTACAAGGCGCTCAACTATCTCTACCTCGGAAAAACAGACGACGCCCTGGTAGAAGCCCGCCGCATCAGTTTGAGCACCCAAACGCAGGAAGATAAATTTAAACCGGGCGCCAATCGTTATACCAAAGATGCATTTGCGCTCAATGTGCAGGGAATGATCTATGAAGCTGCTGGCATGATCAATGATGCATTCATCGCTTACCGGAATGCCGCCGATGTTTACCTCAAAGAGCCGAACAATAGGTACTACGGTGTTTCCATGCCCTCGCAATTGAAGCAGGATGTATTGAGAACCGCTGCGTTGATGGGATTCAATGACCAGCTGGATTTTTACGGAAAAAAATTCAACACTACTTACAAAACCCGCGACACCAGCAATGCCGGCGGAGAACTGGTGGTGTTTTTTGAACGGGGAATGGCTCCTGCCAAAACGGAACAAAACTTTATCCTTGCACAGTCCGGTGATGGAAACGGCGTTTTTGTTTTCAACGGACCCTATGGTACTTTCGATGTTTCTTCTGCCAATTCCTTTTCTGCTTCATTAAAAAATTTCAGGACCATTCGCGTGGCCATTCCCATTTACGAACCCAGGTCTTACAATAATGTGCAGGGCACCGCTACAGCCGATGGAGCTGCTTATTCATCAGAACTGGCAGAAGATATCAATACCATCGCACCGGCGGTATTGAAAGAACGGATAGTGAAGGAAGTTACCAATGCTCTATTAAGACAGGCGTTTAAACTGGGCATGGAGAAAGGCGCTTCAGAAGCCACTAAAGCAGCGGTGAAAAACAACAGCAAAGAAAAAGATGAGGGTAAGAAGGAAAGAAATGCAGAAGCTGCTGCCCTGGTCACCGGATTGGTGGTAAACATGTTCAATACTGCAACGGAAAAAGCAGATACCCGTAACTGGCAATCATTGCCCGCTTATATCCAGTATGTGCGCATTCCGCTGAAAAAAGGAGCCAACGACATCAGGCTCCGGTTGGGCAATGCCGAAAAAACCATTCGTGTTGAGGGTAAAACCGGTTTGCAATTGTACAACTGGCGTGTGCCCGATAACAGTATTACTGTTGCCCCATAAAAAGAAGCAGCCGTTTTTTTGCATTGATATGTATCCGGTTCCGCATGAAGTTGGTCCAGCCAAAAAGCCAGCCCCTTAAACCAAAAGCCTGTCTCGACCATTTGTATATGTCAAATGCATCGGAGTGTTCTGTGATCAGTCCGTCTTTCAACCGCAGGTGGGCCTTTACCTTATTCACTACTTTTCTGCCTGTTTGGGTAAATGTATAAGTGGCTACCCAATCGCAGGTAGCATACTCTTCATCCAGTAGTTGAATATTATCGAACCTGATGGTAAGGCCTTTTGCGTTCTTGCAGAGCATTTCCCACATGGCCCGTGTTTCCTGGCTGTTAAGCAATCCGAATACCATGTCGCTGAACACCACTTCTGCGTCGTAACAGGCATTCATACCTGCATAATCTCTTTGTTGAAAGGCCGAATAAAAACGGTGTATCGTTTGTTCGTTCGTGTTCATCTGTTCTTGTTCCTAATGTGCTTCCAACCAGTTAACGCCTTTGCCTACTTCCGCTTCCACCGGTACATCGTTGGGTAACGGCATGGCGGTGGTCATGCAACGGATGATCAGTTCTTCCAGTTTATCCACTTCATCAGCCACTGCATCAAACACCAATTCGTCGTGCACTTGCAGGATCATTTTCGACTGCCACTTGCCCTGCTTCATTTCATGATGCACTTTGATCATAGCCATTTTGATCATATCGGCCGCAGTGCCCTGTATGGGTGAGTTGATGGCGTTGCGTTCTGCATAACCACGCACCGTGAAATTGCTGCTGTTGATGTCTTTGAGCCAGCGCTTCCTGCCGGCCAGTGTTTGCACATAACCATTTTCCTTGGCCAGGTTGATCTGCTCATCCATGTAACGCTGGATGTTGGGAAATTCTTTTTTATAATTATCGATGATCTGCTTGGCTTCTGTTCTGCTGATGCCCAGGTTATCGGCCAAACCGAAAGCGCCTTGTCCGTATATGATGCCGAAGTTCACACTCTTGGCTTTGTAACGTTGCTCTTTCGTTACTTCCGATTCGGCAATGCCATATACTTTGGCGGCGGTAGCTGTGTGAATGTCTTTTCCCAACCTGAACGCTTCGCACATGTTAGGGTCTCCGCTGATGGCCGCTACAATGCGCAATTCAATTTGCGAGTAGTCGGCGCTCATCAACAAACGTCCTTCCTCACGGGGTATGAATGCTTTTCTGATCTCTCTTCCGCGTTCTGTTCTGATGGGAATATTTTGCAGGTTGGGGTTGTTGCTGCTCAACCTTCCCGTAACCGCCACCGCCTGCGCATAACTGGTATGCACCCGGCCCGTTTTTGGGTTGATCATTTCGGGAAGCGCATCTACATAAGTAGATTTCAACTTGGTGAGTTCACGGAAGCTGAGGATATCATCTACAATCCTGTGCTGGTTGGCCAGTTTCAGCAACACATCTTCCCCCGTTGCATACTGACCTGTTTTGGTTTTCTTGGCTTTGGGATCCAGTTTCAATTTTTCAAACAGCACTTCTCCCAACTGTTTGGGCGATGCGAGATTGAACCGTACACCCGCCTGGTCGTACACGCTTTCCTCGCATTTTTTCGCATCTTTTTCCAGGTCCCTGCTATAGCTCTTCAAAAACTCCACATCGATCTTAACGCCTTCAAACTCCATATCGGTTAGCACCCGTACCAATGGATTTTCCACTGTTTCAAAAACGCTGGTCACTTCTTTTTCTTTCATCAGCGGAACAAACACCTGCTTGAGCTGGAAAGTAATATCGGCATCTTCTGCCGCGTATTCTTTTACTTTCTCAATTTCCACATCGCGCATCGTGCCCTGGTTCTTTCCTTTTTTACCAATCAGTTCATCTATGTGAACCGGTTCGTAGCCGAGGTATTGTGCACTCAGCAGGTCCATGTTGCGGCGGCCTTCCGGTTCTATGAGATAATGTGCCAGCATGGTATCAAAGAGTTGTCCTTTCGGTTCTATACCATACCATTTGAACACCAGCAGATCGTATTTGATGTTCTGACCGATCCAGGTAATGGAGGGTTCGTTGAAAAGAGGTTTTACCAGCTCTAATAGCTGCTGCGTTCTTTTTTGATCGGCCGGACAGGGAATATAATATCCTTCCCCTGCCTTATACGAAAAGCTCATGCCCACCAGTTCTACATTGTTAGGGTCGGTACCGGTGGTTTCAGTATCAAAACAGATCTCTTTTTGCTGCTGCAATTTTTTTACCAATGCCTTGATCTGTTCATCTGTTTCTACCAGCTCATAATCGTGTGGCGTATTGGTAATGTTTTTGTTGGCAACCAATCCCACTGTTTCTGTCGTGGCCCCACTTTCTTCCGCAGCAGTTTCCGTTGCATCCACAGCAGTCCAGTCGGGCAATGGCACTGCTGAACTGTCTTTCTTCGTAGTCTTTTTGCCGGAAGATTTACCGGCAGCTGGCGCCGCCACCGCATTACCGAACAAGTCGGTCTGTGTGGCCTGCTGGGGCGAATGGAATGCATTGAAGTTTTCGCCCAGTACCCTTTTACCCAGTGTTTTGAATTCGAGTTCGGTGAATATTTCCGTGAGCGCTTCCTTATTCCATTCTTTCAGCCTGTAATCTTCTTCATGGAATTCTACAGGAACATTGGTAATAATGGTGGCCAGTTTTTTACTCATGATGGCCAGCTCCTTGTTGTTGCGGATCTTCTCGCCGAGAGCGCCCTTGATCTGATCGGCATGCTCCAGTACGTTCTCCAACGTATCATATTCTTTGAGCAACTTGGCCGCTGTTTTTTCGCCCACACCTGGTATGCCTGGAATATTATCCACTGCATCACCCATCATGCCCAGCATGTCTACTACTTGTTGTACCCGTTGGATATCCCAGCGGGCACAAACTTTTTCCGCTGTCAATATTTCTTCCGGGTTACCGAAAGATGGTGGCTTATAAATGTACACATGCGGATGTATAAGCAACTGGCCATAATCTTTATCGGGCGTTACCATATACACTTCATAACCCTTGTCTGCCGCCTGCCAGGCAACGGTGCCAATCACATCATCTGCTTCGTATCCATCCATTTCCACAACGGGAATGTTGAAGGCGCGTATGATGCGCTGTATATCGGGAATAGAAGCCAGCAGGTCTTCCGGCGCTTCCTGCCGGTTGGCTTTATAATCGGTAAAATCGGTATGGCGTTCCGTTGGCGCATGCGTATCGAAACACACAGCCAGGTGCGTGGGTTTTTCTTTATTGATGAGGTCAAAAAGGGTATTGGTGAAGCCAAACTGCGCGTTGGTATTCATTCCCTTCGATGTGATACGCGGGTTGCGGATGAGTGCATAATAAGCCCGATAGATCAATGCAAGGGCATCGAGCAGAAACAACTTTTTACTCATATAGCTAAGGTAATAAAGCTAAACGAGCTTATTTTTTCTTTTTGATGGACAGGTAATCCAGGAAATAAATCACGCGCAACGAAAGACTGTTGAGCTGCGATGCATTGAAGGTATTGCCCGCATTTTTAAAATAACCATCCATAACATTCTGGTCGTAGGTATTGATAGAATTCTTCCACACGATATTCAGGAAACTGCCCAATGCAAACTGCCAGGTATATACCATATCGATGTTGAAATAATTCACGTTGTAATCGGGTTTGGTGCTTACACCTGCTATGGGAGTAAGTCCGCCGTCGGTATTGAGATTGAAATATTGTTTATTGATCACTTTACTCCAATAGTGACGGGCCCTGAAACTCAGCCCCATTTTGTTGGTGAAATTATACTTCACGTTGAAAATATTCTCCACCGTATAACGCTTGCGGAGTGCAAAAATGCTGCTATCGTTCACCAGGGTGGTAAAACCAAGATCATTGTTCCTGAACTGCGGGTTGAAATTAAAACCAATGGTTAATTTATTGTTGAAGCGATACGAATTGCGGGTCCAGAAATCGTACTCGGTTCCCGAATAAAGACCTGCCCACTTTCCGGAAAATTCAACATAAGCAGAATATTTTTTTGCATTGTTGGTTTCTGTGGCTACACCTATTTGCCAGTTAGATGGGGTTTTAAAAAATCTTCCTGCTATCCTGGGCTCATAATAATCATGTTGTTCGGGATCGATGTTGATGTATATGAGTGCAAACCAAAGGTTCTTCAACTGGCCGTTCATATTGGTATTGATTCGGAAACTCTGGTAATCCCATTCTTTGTAGCGCATCGATGAATTCAGGTTGATATTATAATACATCCTGTTGAACCATTTGGTCGGCTTTACCCATTTATACCCCAGCCACAAATAATGGTTCATATAATTGTTATTCGTAAAATAACCCATGTCGTTGCTGCTGTATTTATCATCGGCAAAGTCCTGGTTGATCTGGAAATTGAAGCGGCCACCCGTTTTTCCAAAACCAATTGTATGGTTGTAACCAAAGATGGACTTCTTTGTTGAATCAACGCCCGCCAATTCACTTGCTGATACTTTGCCGGACAGGTTCCACATACTCTTTTTATCATAGAGATCAAACAATGCAGCACTTACATTGGCATTGTGGTCGCCACCGGCACGCGTAACATTGGTGTTGATGAACGATACACTGGAGTTGTGTTTGAGCGATTGATCGAACACAATGATGTTATAATTCGAAAGCGGTTCCGTTTCTATCTTTCGTACTTCCTTGCCGTCTTTTGCAATGGAGGCATACTGTGGTTGTGTAAGCGCATTGAAAAAACCAATACCCAATCCGGATGATGTGCGGCCACTTATTTTGGTAGCATTGATCAGCTTGGTATCTCCGGGATTGCTGGCAATGGTTTCCCCTGGCTGTAACTGGCTGGCTACATCATTATAATGGATGGGCTGACCACCAATCCTCCTGCTGTAAAAAAGATTACCCTTGCTGAAGAGTTCGGTACCTTCTGTGAAAAAAGTGCGGTACTCATTGTATTTCACTTCAAACGGCGTGAGATTGAGTACCTGGTTATCACTTTGTACCTGGCCAAAATCTGGGATAAGCGTCATGTCCAGCGTGAACGCCTGGTTGATACCGTATTTCACATCCATACCACCGTTCACCGTAGTACGCGTATCTTTTATAGTGGGGTCGTTGTATGGATAATGGGTTACGTAGGTAGAGAGATACGGCGAAAAAGACAGCCTTACCGGTGGTTTGATGTCTTGTATGCTGGTCCATTCACCAAAAAGTGCAAAAAAGTTTCCCCCGAAAGTAGGATCGGTGGGGTTCCACATCAATTGCTTTCCGCTCTTGCTTCTCCTGCGCGTGATATTCAATCCCCAGTCCTGTGTCTTCTTATTGCTGAAACGGATAGCCGAATAAGGAATGCGCATTTCAAAGGTCCAGCCGCTGTCTGTGATCTTCGCCTGCGATTCATATACGCTGTTCCAGCTTGCATCTTCTCCGGTGGAAGAATATTTTGCATCGTACTGCTCACCCAGCGGGGTAACATAATACCCGAAACCGTTGATCTTGTCTTTATAAGTATCGAACAATATCCCTACAAAATCATTCGAGTTGATCACATCGCGGCCCACCAGTTCGGTTGAAATGCTATCGCGGCGTTCGTAGCAATATCCGCCTACATAAATGGCATTGTTATCGTACAATATGCGGACTTCCGTTCTGTTGTCGTTGCGTTCATGCGTGCCATAAGAAGGCCTCCATTCCACAAAATCCGTAGCAACCGGCGCAGATTTCCAGGCTTCATCGCTGATATCTCCATCAATTACAATTTTCTGCGTGGTACGAACAGCCGGTACTTTTTTTACAATCTGCTCTTTCTGTGCCATTGCCAGGTGACTTATTCCTAAAACGCAGATACTCAGCATTAGTTTTTTCATAGCGGTACGGTACATTATGTACGAAGCATAACGTAGTAAAGGTAGAAAGGTTACATGCAGAACATTGTTAAATTGAAAAAAGCGAGATAAGCGGAAACCGGGGTTTATGAACGGTTTTAAAGAAGGGCCCTTTTACAAAAAAACCGCCCGCCCGGAATTTTCCGGACGGGCGGTTCCCTTGTTATACCTCAGGCTGATTATTGAATGCCGTACTTATAACGGTACCGCTCGTATAATTGCTTTTGTTTGTTATCGAGACTCACATTCCTGCCTTGTATAATGGCATAGGAAACATTGCTGCTCTTCATATCCAGTATATCGCCGTCGCATACAACGATATTGGCATCTTTGCCGGCTTCCAGTGAACCGGTCCTGTCATCGATGCCCAATATTTTGGCTGTATTCAGCGTGATGGCCTGCAATGCCTGTTCTTTGCTCAACCCGTATGTTGCAGCCGTTCCTGCATTAAATGAAAGGTTGCGGTAACGGGCTTCGGTAAACGCATCATTCAACGCAAACAGTACGCCTGCTTTTTGCAAAGCAGCCGGTGTTTTGAACGGCTGATCGATATCGTCGTCCTCCATCGATGGAAGCTCGTGTTCCGAACCCAATATCACGGCAATATTGTTTTGCTTCAGCAGGTTGGCAATCTGGTAGCTTTCGCTTCCGCCTACAATCACCACATCAAATCCGAACTCTTTTACAAAATCAATGGCCACCAGCATTTGCTTTACCTGGTCGCCGTGTACAAAGAGTTTCTGTGTTTTATTGAACAACCCTTTTACCGCTTCCAACTTGAGGTTGGTCTGTTTATGGGTTGTTTCCTGCTCGTATGCTTTGGCTTCGCGGAAAAAGGTTTTGATCTCATCTACCTTGTCCAGCGCCTGTTTAACAGGATCTGCCGGTTGAGGAGCGCCGGGAAAAAAGAAAGCCCTGCGGCCCGTTGGACGGGGAAGAAAACTGGGCAGGTTAAGGTGAATGCCGCCGTCCATTTTATACGCGGCGTCTTCCCAGTTCCACGCATCCAGTTGTACTACCGAAGAAGAACCGCTGATCACACCGCCTTCGGGTGTAATGCTGGCCAGCAATATGCCGTTGGCGCGCAATGTGCCGGTGATCTTGGAGTCGGTATTATAAGCAACAATGGAGCGAACGCTGGGATTGTAATCGCCCAGCTCGTAATAATCGTTGCTGCCTCTTACACCATTGGCGATCTCTTTGAGTCCGAGATCGCAGGAGGGTAAGATCAGTCCGGGATATACCTGTTTCCCTTTCGCGTCGATCAGTTTTGCATTGTTTTGCGAAACAGGTATATCTGTTCCAACACGCACAATTTTTCCATTGTTAACTTCAATAGTGGCGTTTTCCAGTACCTGTCCGTTACCTACATGCACCGTGCCGTTGGTTATGAACAGCTGGCCTTTGTATTCTTTTGTGGGATATACTGTTTCCTGTGCTTTTGCAAAACCGGTGAACAGTAAGAGAGCTGTTATAGGAGTGACAAATTTTTTCATTGCTAATGCTTTTACTGGTTAAGGGTTTCGATATCATCCTGTTCAATCGTGATCAGGCCTCCGCGCTCACTGTGGTCGCCGCAGCCCAACAATACCTGGTAGCTGGGTTCAGCGGGTCTCATAGGAGCGCCGCTTCTTTTCTCAGCCTGTAGTTTGTTGATCAGCCGCGTACGTTCTGCTGTGATCTTCCTGCGTTGTTCCAGGTCTTTTTCGCGATCGAAATAAACAATACCATCTACGATCGTCTTTTCAGATTTTGCATAGATGCTCAGCGGATGATCGCTCCAGATCACAAGGTCTGCGTCTTTACCCGCTTTGATGCTTCCTACCTTATTATCTACATGCAGGGCTTTGGCCGGGTTAAGGGTCACCATTTTCAATGCATCTTCTTCGGGAACACCACCGTATTTCACAGTCTTGCCGGCTTCCTGGTTCAGGCGGCGCGCCATCTCGGCATCGTCTGAGTTGATACAAACATTGAGTCCCACTTTGTACATGATGGCTGCATTGTAAGCAATCGCATCCTGCACTTCTGTTTTGTAAGCCCACCAGTCGGAGAAGGTAGATGCATTGGAACCATGCGCTTTCATTTTATCCGCCACTTTGTATCCTTCCAGGATATGCGTAAAGGTGTTGAATGTGAAACCGTATTTATCACCGATACGCATGGCGGCAGTGATCTCGCTTTGTACATAAGAGTGGCAGGTGATGAACCTTTTCTTGTTCAGTATTTCTACCAGCGCATCCAGTTCCAGGTCGCGCCTGGTTGTTTTGGGATCTGCTTTCATTTCACGCTCGTAATCCTTTGCCCTGGTAAAAGCATCGTTCAACACTTCTTCCACACCCATCCGCGTATCGGGGAAACGGTTGTTGGCCATCGAAGTTGTCCGCTTCACGTTCTCACCCAATGCAAATTTGATGAAAGGATCGGCGCCTTTGAATTTCAGCGCTTCATCATCCACACCCCAGCGCAATTTGATCAGCTGGGTTTGTCCGCCAATGGTATTGGCCGATCCATGCAAAATATGTGATGATGTTACGCCGCCGCTCAACTGGCGATAGATGTTGATGTCTTCGGGGTTGAGGTTATCGGCAATGCGCACTTCGGAAGTAACAGATTGCGCGCCTTCATTGATGGACATAGCTGCGATATGCGAGTGTTCGTCTATGATACCTGCCGTAACATGTTTACCGGTAGCATCGATCACTTTTGCAGAGCCATCGCTCAGGTTCTTTCCCACTTTGGCAATCTTACCGTCTTTCACCAGTACATCGGTATTTTCCAGTTTGCCTTCTTTTTCATTGGTCCATACGGTCGCATTTTTGATCAGCAGGTTCTCCTGCTTAGGTGCTTCTTCCCATCCATAACCATCGAAGGGATAAGTTACTTTGCCCAGTTGTTGGTGCGGTGTCATTTTTTTCTTCGCAGTATCCGGGGCCGCTGCGCGGACAAATGTTACTGTCCAGGTGATCCTGTTTCCTGCGGTATCTTCTCCGAGTCCATTCCAGGTGTCGCCGTTAATGGTACCGCTCAGCCGATACTGCGCACCAACACCATTATTCATGCCACCTATGGCAGCTACCATCGGCTTTTTAGCCGGTGTTGCAGAGAAACTGAGTTTCACCAGTTTGCCATCGTAGCTGAATTTACCGGTGAGGGTATCTTTTCCAATCACATTTGCAGTGTTGTTATTCTTTACATCCAGTGTATAATTAGAAGTGCCGTTTTCGCTGTTGAGCACCAGGTTATACACGCCTTTGATATCATTCCAGGCATCTTCTTTCACACCATATTTTGCTCCCTGTATCCAGTTCTGCAGGATCACTGCTTTTTCAGAAAAAACAGAATCGCTGGTAATGATGAAGTTGGCCAGCTTTCCGGTTTCGAGACTGCCTACTTTATCATATACACCCAACAAGGTAGCCGGCGTTTTGGTCAGGGCTTCCAGGGCTTTGGCTTCGGAAAGACCATTCTCAAACGCTTTGCGCAGGTTGGTATAAAATTGTTTGGTATCGTGCAGGTCGGCAGTGGTTAAACAAAAAGGAATGTTGGCTTTTTCCAAAGCGCCGGGATTGGTAGGTGCGAGTTCCCAATTTTTCATGTCCGACAAGGATACCAACCTTGCATCGGCCGGGTCTTCCACATCCATGGCCTGGGGAAAATTGAGCGACAGGATAAAAGCCGCTTTGGTGGCAGCCATTTCTTTGATGCGCTGGTACTCATTGCCACCGCCTTTGAGAATGTATTGCACGCCGAACTCGTCGCCGATGCGATCGGCACGAACATCATTCCACTTGTCTTCCGCTTCAAAGATCTGCGGCAGGTTCTGGTTATCATTAAAAGCTTGTAGAGAAATATTCACCCCTTCTGTTGAAGGTTTGTTCTTGTACCATTGTGCATCGAGATAAGTTTGTCTCAACAGTGCAATGCTTCCCATCAGGCTGCTCGGATATGATTGTGTAGAACTGCCTTTGTTGAAAGAATAATGTGCAGATGCTCTTTCTTTAACCAGCATCAGGTTGTCTTTATCCTTTCCCAGTAAAACCACGGCGCCGGTTCCGCGTGCGATACCATCTTTCACATGCGTGAGAACAGTACCGAAGCCCAGCTCACGGAAAGTTTTGGCCTTGGCGTCATCGGCAGTGAATTGCTGATACGCATTCACTTCAGGCCTGATCGCCTGGTTCCAGTTGTATGCGCCTTTGGTGTTGGAATTCAACTGTGCAGGTGCATTGTAGTTGAAAACAAAAGGCTGCCGTTGGGGTGTGGTGATACCATAATCGGTATAGATGTCGATGAAGGAAGGATAGATGTACTTGTTTTTACAGTCTATCACTACGGCATCCTGGGGTACAGTTACACTGGCGCCTACAGCAACGATTTTACCCTCGCGGATAACAAGGGTTGCATTCTGTAAACTGTTTTGTGCATTCTGTACAATGGTGGCATGGGTAAAAGCGTAACATCCGTTGCGCTTGTCGGCCAACCCGTTCACGGGGAATGTTTCCTGTGCTTGCAGCAGGGAAGCCAGCAAGAGCCCGGATAACAGCAGCTTGATTTTTCTCATTGTGTTCAGTTAATGTTGAAAAGTCTTAAAGCTACTGAATAAGCCTATCGTGCAAAAAAACTGGTGTGTTTTTTTTGATGAATGGTTGGAGAAGCTATGGCAAAAGGTTATCTGCCCATATATACCATGAGTATCTGCACATCACTGGGATTGACGCCGCTGATGCGACTGGCCTGTCCCAGTGTACGGGGCTTGATGCGCTTGAATTTCTGTAGCGCTTCGTTCGACAAAGCAGCTACGCGATCGTAATCGAAACTATCGGGAATGACGAGGTTTTCGAGCTGGCTCATGCGATCAACGATCTCCTGTTCTTTTTCTATGTAGCGCTCATACTTGATCTGTATCTCTGCCTGCTCACGGGTTTGGGCAGGAATGGCGGCAAGCGCTTCAGCCAGGCGTGGTACTGCTTTGGAGAGATCTTCCAGTGTTACATTCGGACGCAACACGATCTTCGCTGCTCTTTGTTTTTCTGTGAGCGGCGCCGATGCAATGTCGTTGAAATAGCCGTTCACTTCATCGGGCTCGATATTGAATTCTTTGAGTATGTTTTTTACTTCGGCAACACCTTCGCGCTTCGCGATCACTGCGTCCATGCGTTCCTGCGAAGCGAGGCCCAGGCGGTAGCTCAATTCTGTCAAACGCAGGTCGGCATTGTCCTGGCGCAATAAGGTTCTGAATTCAGCACGACTCGTGAACATACGATAAGGTTCATCGGTTCCTTTGCTGATCAGGTCATCGATCAGCACGCCGATATAAGCTTCGCTGCGTTTCAATACAAAGGGTTCGAGTTCGCGTGCTTTCTGGTGTGCATTGATGCCGGCCATCAAACCCTGACAAGCCGCTTCTTCATATCCTGTGGTACCATTGATCTGGCCTGCAAAAAACAAGTGGCTGATCTGTTTGGTCTCCAGTGAATATTTCAGCTGCGTAGGCGGAAAGAAATCGTATTCGATTGCGTAACCCGGACGGAAAAAGCGGACATTTTCAAATCCAGGCACCATACGAATAGCTTCGTATTGCACTTCTTCCGGTAAGGAGGTAGAGAACCCGTTGACATAGATCTCTACGGTATTCCATCCTTCGGGTTCGATAAAGAGTTGGTGCCGGTCGCGATCGGCAAAGCGGTTGATCTTGTCTTCGATACTCGGACAATACCTGGGTCCGCGACCTTCAATCCTGCCCTGGAACATGGGACTGCGATCGAAACCTGTTTTCAGCATCTCGTGTACAGTATCGTTGGTATAGGTAACGTGACAGCTCAGTTGTTTGTCCGCCCGGATGCGTGGTGTGTTGGTATAAGAAAACCCGATGATTTCGTCGTCGCCCTTCTGTTCTTCCATCTTGCTGTAATCCAGGCTACGTCCATCTACCCGCGGCGGTGTACCGGTTTTCAGCCGGTCGCTTTCAAACCCTAAGGAAACCAGTTGTTCGGTAATACCCGTTGCCGCTTTTTCTGCTACTCTTCCGCCACCAAACTGTTTTTCGCCGATATGAATGATGCCATTGAGGAATGTGCCGCTGGTTACCACTACCGAGCGCGATTTGATCTCGTGGCCCAAGCCGGTTACCACGCCACAAGCCCTGTTATCTTTCATGATGATGGACTTTACCATGTCCTGGTAAAAATCAACATTGGGGGTATTCTCCAGCATCTCCCGCCATTTGGCGGCAAAGAGCATACGATCGTTCTGTGTTCTGGGGCTCCACATAGCCGGGCCCTTGCTGCGGTTGAGCATGCGGAACTGTATTGTACTCAGGTCGCTCACCATACCGCTGTATCCACCCAATGCGTCAATCTCACGAACGATCTGTCCTTTCGCAATACCACCCATGGCCGGGTTGCAACTCATCTGGGCGATGGTTTGCATGTTCATGGTTACCAGCAATACCTTACTGCCAAGGTTGGCAGCCGCAGCTGCAGCCTCACACCCGGCATGTCCGGCCCCCACAACGATCACATCATACTCAGGAAACATGTACACTCTGTTAAATGAATGCGCAAAGATAGTTCATAGATTTTAGCTCGTCTTGTTTCGATCAAGATACTGACCAACGCCTTTTTTTAGCGGCTGTATATGCTCAGATATACCATTCAGCCTTTCAAGGATAATCCCTTCACGCATAAATGATCTCTGTTTCAATCACATTCAAAAAAGAGGACCGCAGGTGAGATCCTCGTCTTACCAAGTCAACCTTTGTATTAAATTCTTGCTCCAACAAATTCCTTACAGCACATAGGTTCGTTCGAGAAATCGGCAGGCATATCTATCAACAAGTCTACATCGCTGGTCTCCTTCATATATCCATTGGCATAACTACCAAATAAGCCAATACTGCGTACGCCAGTGATTCCCTGAAATAGGGCATATGGACCTTTATGGTATCTAATATTGTCTCTTTTGTAAGCATCTTATTGTAAAGTTATAACATTCCCTATTGAAGCGCTTCCTTACCGAACTTCTTCAGGATTTCTCTTTCCAGCAAAATATCCGACACGCTCATGCCATTGTTCAGTTTGGAGAATTCTTCTGCGTTCAAGTCGCGCATTTTTTCCAGCCAGTCAATATTCTGTTTGATGAAAACCTCGGATCTGGGATTGGTTTCTATGCCAGCAGCCTCTATGCTTTCAATCTTGTCGAGCATTTTACTACAAAGAGAGAAGCCGGTCTTTTGGTGCAGGTTCTGAAAATACGCCCTGGCGGCCAGCAGATCGCCTTTACCACTACGGGCAACGCCCGGTGCTTCATCAATCCTTTCTACCCGCATATTGATGAAGTTCCAGCACAAGAAAAGGTCTTCTTCATTGGAATAGTCGAAGTAGGTGGCTGGCACAATATGATCGAACTGCCAGGCTTTGCCAAAGTTCTCCCAGTTCAGTCCTTCGCTGAACTGCAACTCAAACCATTCCCTTAATTGGGCGGCGCTGAGACCAAAGTACCGGGCATAGGCTTCGCTGGGCTTACCCTCCAGTACATACCTGCGGTATCCCAACTGCCATTTTCTTTTCTCCCTGAATTTCAGCAGGGATTCCGTTACCTCCGTTTGGGGTGTCCATTTCTTTCTTGCCATACTGCAAAGCTAAGCATGTTCCTTCCCGAAACTGGGATTCGTGGAACATTTAACTATTTGTGTGTTTCGGGGAGAAACTGGGATTCGTGGAACCTATTGTCCCTGCTTTTTGAATAGTTTGAGGTACTGATCCTCCTTTTCCCGCATTATTTTGCTTTGATTCCCGGTCTTATCCTTGTATCCGCAGAGGTGGAGGGCTCCATGGAAGATTACCCGGAGCAATTCTTCCTGGTATGTAGTATCCTGGGTTTGGGCGTTGTCTTTTACCCTATCTATGCTAATATAGACTTCCGCTTCGATGGGGGCACGGGGAGCAGAAAGGCTAAATGTGATGATGTCGGTATAGTAGTCATGCTGCAGGAAGTCCCGGTTGATCTGCAGGAGATAGTCATCCGAACAAAATACATAGTTGATGAGGGAAAGCCTCTTCCCCTCCCTTTTGAAGATCCCTTCTATGAAAGGCTTCAGTTTTGTTCTTCCCTTTAATGTAAGGGTCCTGTCTGCCGAGTGAAATGATACCATGGTTTTTCTTTTCCTGCAAGAATGGATAACGTGAAAAGGCCATTTATATTGTCTCTCTAATTCAGGCGAATACTCCAAAATTCGTAACCCAGTCACCGTTTAGCCACCTACCTTTACCCTGTACATTCATCTTTGGTTATGATAAGACTGTCAGAGCTGGAAACAGGACAGAAAGCGGTAATCCATTCTTTTGAGAAAGACGATATTTTTATCAAGCTCATGGAAATGGGATGTGTTCCCGGAGAGCTGGTAACGGTAGAACAGGTAGCGCCTTTGGGAGACCCCATCTCCATATCGGTTGCCGGTTACCACCTCAGCCTGCGCCTGAACGAGGCCAACAGTATCTTTGTAGACCTTCAGATATAAAATAGATGAAAATAGGTCTCTACTTCGGCTCTTTTAATCCCATTCACATCGGGCACCTGATCATTGCCAGTCATGTTGCGAATCATGGCGGGGTTGACCAGGTATGGTTTGTGGTATCACCCCAGAATCCATTGAAGCCTTCGGCCCTATTGTTGAATGAACACCAGCGCTTACACCTGGTACACCTGTCCATCGATGATGATCCCAGGTTGCGGGTGTCGGATGTAGAGTTCCGGTTGCCGCGTCCCTCCTATACTATTGACACCCTTACTTATCTCCAGGAAAAATATCCGCAGCATCAGTTTTCCATTGTGATGGGAAGCGACAGTTTCTCCAATTTGCAACATTGGAAAAATTATGAACTACTGATCAAGCACTATTCCTTCATTATTTATAAAAGACCCAGGTTCGATGTAACCCCACCGCAAGATGCCCGGGTAACGATCCTGGATGCTCCATTGCTCGAGCTGTCTGCTACAGTCATTCGCGACAATATCAAATCCGGCAAATCCATCCATTACCTTGTTCACGATAAAGTGCGTGAAGAAATTGAAAGGAATCATTATTACCGGTAAATACCGATCCGCTCATCAAAATCTCTAGTTGGTTGTTTTTCCCTTCGCCACATTGTGATAGATTTATCCGATAAAACTGTACGAATGAAAATACGGCTACTGTCTATTTGCTTGTCTTTTGCATGCTTTGTACATGCACAACAAAACCTGACTGTTGAAAAAATCATGCAGGATCCCAAATGGATCGGCACTTCTCCTTCCAATGTATTCTGGAGTACCGATAGTAAGAAAGTCTATTTTGACTGGAATCCTGATAAAAACATATCTGATTCTGTTTATTCGTATTTAATTGGACCACAATTAATAACGAAAGTTTCATTCCTCGAATCACAAATGCTAGTCTCCCGCAACAACGGGGTTTATAATACTTCCCGCACACTTTTACTCTATACCCATCATGGCGATATTTTTTTGCAGGATCTCAAATCCGGAAACATCACCCGCATTACACAAACAGAAGAAACCGAAAGCAATCCCGGCTTCCTACAAAAAGACGAATGGGTGGTTTATTTACGCAATCAAAACCTTTATGCATGGAGCATCAAATCCGGTGTTACCAGGCAACTGACCAACTTTGTTAAATCAACTGAAAATGCACCGGCACATCTATCTTCTGACAAGAATCATCAGGAACCCTGGCTGCAACAGCAGCAGCTCGAATTAATGCAGGTACTCAAAGAACGCAAACACAAAAAAGAACAACGCGATGCTTTCACTGCATTAAATAAAGAGGTTGACACACTAAAAGATATAGTTATAGGAGAAAAGCGATTGCAAAATATACAGATCAGTCCGGACGGCCGTTATGTTACGTATCGCTTGTATCAGCCTCCTGCAAATTCAAAAAATACAATCGTTCCGGAATATGTTACCGAAAGCGGTTTCACAGCAGCGATCCCCGGAAGAACAAAAGTAGGCGCGCCTATGGGCAAGTATGAATTTTTTGTTTTCGACAAATCCAGGGACTCTGTTTACCAGGTGCTCACTGATTCCATACCCGGCATCACAGATCTGCCTGATTATGTAAAAGATTATCCTTCAAAATACGCAAACAAAAAACCTGTTCCACGCGCTGTGTATGTCAACGGACCTTACTGGAATGAAGCAGGGACTTATGCAATTGTTGATATCCGTTCTCAGGACAATAAAGATCGCTGGTTGATGCAACTCGATGCCGCTACCGGAAAATTGAAACTGATCGACCGGCAACGTGATGAAGCCTGGATTGGCGGGCCCGGCGTTGGATACGGCGCCAGGCTCGGATGGATCAACGATGCATTGTTTTATTTCCAGAGTGAAGCAACCGGATACGCACATCTCTATACTTACAACACGCTTACACAAACTAAAAATGCGTTGACATCCGGCAAGTATGAAGTACAGGATCTTGTACTCAGCAAGAACAAAGATTTCTTTTACCTGCTTACCAACGAAGAGCATCCCGGAAAACAAAACTGGTACCGCATTAAAACCGATGGATCGAAAAAAGAAAAGATCACATCCATGACTGGCGGGTATGACGTGAGTCTTTCTCCCGATGAAAAGTGGATTGCTTATCGTTACTCTTATATCAACAAACCATGGGAATTATACGTACAGGAAAATGCGCCGGGCAAACAACCCGTACAGGTTACGTTTAAATCAATGAGTGATGCATTCAAAGCTTATCCTTGGAAAGAGCCCCTTATCATTACTATTCCCGCAAGCGACGGTGAACAGGTGTACGCCAGGATTTACGAACCTGCCGGTGACAAAAAAAATAACGCCGCCGTTATTTTCGTTCATGGCGCAGGTTATTTACAAAACGTACATTATTGGTGGAGCCAGTATTTCCGCGAATACATGTTCAACAACCTGCTCGCCGATAAAGGATACACTGTACTCGATATCGACTATCGCGCCAGCAGCGGATACGGAAGAAACTGGCGCACCGGTATCTATCGTTTTATGGGCGGTAAAGATATCGACGATCATGTAGATGCAGCAAAATTCCTGGTGAATCAAAAAGGCATTGATCCGGGAAGAATTGGTATCTATGGTGGAAGCTATGGTGGCTTCATGACGCTGATGGCGTTGTTTACCAAACCCGATGTGTTCAAGGCCGGCGCCGCATTAAGACCCGTAACCGACTGGGCGCATTATAATCATGGTTATACTTCCAATATATTGAATGAACCTTTTACCGACAGTATCGCTTACGCGCGTTCATCGCCCATCAATTTTGCAAGCGGTTTGAAAAATCATTTGCTCATTTGTCATGGAATGGTAGATGTGAACGTTCATTTCCAGGATGCCGTTCGTCTCACACAACGCCTCATTGAACTCGGTAAAGACAATTGGGAATTAGCGCCCTATCCCATGGAAGACCATGGTTTTGTAGAACCCAGCAGCTGGACCGATGAGTACAAACGAATCCTCAAATTGTTTGACAACACACTGCTCAAATAAATCATTAAAAAAGCGACCGTAAATTTCACGGTCGCTTTTTTTTGCTCAAATCATTTCTTTTTATAAATGGGCACAGTACTACACGGCTCACCATACATGATACTTTTTACAAATGGCCTTAGTTTGTTTGTAATGGTGAGGTATGCACTTTCTGGAATGGGCAACTCGCCACAACCTTTGATCACCACCCGCTTATCTGTATATTCTTCTCCCTTTATCGTTTCCAGGTTCCTGAGCAAAAGGTTTTCGATCGTTTGTTTTTCATTTCCCAAAACAACAGCTTTTGCCACCGGCTGTAAATAACTTGCTACCAGCATATATGCCCACATAGGGATCACAGCATCTGCCGAACAGGTAACTGCAACATTTACCCCCGCGTAGCTGCTCCAATCCATCGCTTGCAGCGCTGCACGGAAATCTTTTTCTTTCAATATCAATCCCATAAAAAGATGGTCCTTCAGGTCAAAGACCTTTATTTCCTCTTTGGGATAATATATTTCAAGGTCCATGCTGATCAGTCCGCTTTCTACCACTTTATTCACAATCAGATCTGACATACTATATCTATTTACTACACAAAATTAGCACTATCCTGCAACATTCATTTTCTGTATATGAAAAACCTTTGCCCCTGGCTTAATCCAGGGGCAAAGAAAAAGGCCCGGCATAATTTACCGGGCCTCTATCATAACAATATAAAATGCTGATTAATAAAATTTGGATCGGTTGTCTTTAATAGACGCCGCTTTTCTTAGTGCTTCCAGGCTACGGTAGGCAGCCATTCTTGCACCCTGCAACAGGTTCTGCCTGATAGCAGCAGGATCCATCACACCAGCCCTTGCTCCACTATTCACTACCTGTACAGCAAATACGCCAGTCCCGCCTGCGATGGGCTCACTTGCTTTACCATTCAATGATTTATTGAATGCAGCGCCAACGATCTTAGGTTCATTTCCAATATTCGGAATGAACGGCGCGTTGAAGCCGATGCTGTCTGCCTTCATTACGGTTGTTCCTGCGCTGCTGGCGTAAGATTCCAGGCTATTGCCTTTGAATTTAGTACTGATGATCTGCGCTGCTTTCTTTTCATTGCGCACCAGTCCTTCGCCAAAAGCCCTTGCTTCTGTTGGCGACATCAGTCCCGCTTTGTTAACTGCAGTTACGATCGCAACCACATAACGGTCTCCTACTTCTGTAGGATCAGACACATCGCCAACACCATGTTCATAGATCCAGCGAACCAGTTGTCTGCTCTGCCCCACGCCCGGTACAGCAAAATCATTCTGTTTGATATCATTTCCCGGCATGATAGAAAGACCCGACTTCAACGCATTTTCATTGAATTGCTTTCCGTTCTTGCTGCTCGCTGCAAACTGCGCTGCGTGTGTGTTGGCGTTACTTACCGTTTCATTGCTGGCAACAATGGCTTTTGACAGGTAGGCAATTTTGTAAACAGGATTCATTCCTTTCTGACCCAGTATTTCTATATAATGGTATCCGTAATCTGTTTTTACCACGCCTTTGCTTCCTACGGGATGATCGAATACATAATCATTGAATGGAACAACCATTTGACCCTGTGGGAAATATTCATAAACGCCGCCTTTTTCTTTGCTTCCCGGATCATCGGAATATTTTTGTACCAGGGCGTTGAAATCTGCTCCTCCTTTTACGGCGGTTTCAATACTGTCAACCAGTTTCTTTGCAACAGAATCTTCTCTGATCACCTGGCCTGCGCGGGGATCTGCGGTGGCAATGAGTATGTGGCGAACTTTCACACTGTCGGGCCACTGTTTGATCCCTACCATTTTAGCCAGTGTATAATTCTGTGCATCGATATACGGACCGTATACAGACCCTACCGGTATCTTAGTTAAAGAATCTTTATTGGGCTGCTGCATTTTCGCCTTGCTGAAATAGGAATTGTAAAACGGAATTTCACTTCCTACCCTGCTGATATATGCGCCAACATCTTCAGCATGTTCAAAATCATTCTTTAATGCTGTTATTTGTCCTAATACTGCTGCTGAATCAGCCGAACTCGGCGCGGCGCTGAAACTAACATAACTGATAGACCTGCTTTCTTCATCCTTTGTAAATTGCTTGCTGTGCTTCTTCTCATAAGCCATCATATCATCGTCTGAAACCTTTGCCAGGCTATCGGACACAGAAGCATAGGGTACATATACATAAGAAATGTTGGAAATCGCATTATTGTCTGCCTCCTGTTTTTCTACCAGCCATTTTGGTATGTAGACTGCTTGTTGAACCAGGGCCTGGTATTTATTCCTCAACGCACTTTCGATCGTAGGATCGATATATCCGTTCTGGATCATCGCCAGTTGCTCTTTGTTCCTGCTTTTCTTGATTTGTGCAAAAGCCCTGCGTGCATCATCGGCATTGAATACACCGGTTTTAGGATCGGTGAATTCCTGGCGAAGGGGTGAATTTTCACCAAAGAGAATATCGCTCAGTTCTTTGGCCCCCACCTGGAGTCCCAGTTTATCGAATTCCTGGTTCAACACCAGTCTTTCCACTTCCTGGTTCCATACGGCAGTAACCAGCTGTTCCCTGCCCATGCCTTGTTGTGCGGCATAACGTTCCTGCATATTCAATTTCTCTTCAAACTCGGTACGGGTAATTTTTTCACCGTTCACTTTACCGATTGTATTGCTGGAAAAAGCGCGGCTTC
This sequence comes from Hydrobacter penzbergensis, assembly GCF_900106985.1. Lineage (NCBI taxonomy): Bacteria > Pseudomonadati > Bacteroidota > Chitinophagia > Chitinophagales > Chitinophagaceae > Hydrobacter > Hydrobacter penzbergensis. Next base: position 83,422 of record NZ_FNNO01000014.1, read on the forward strand.
CACGTCCCACACCATCTTGTAATATAAAGGCGATCAAAGCCAGGGCGATGATGGCAAACACGATCCAGGCTCCTTTGTCACGAATTCTTTGAATGACAGACATAATAATGTAATTAGAATGAGTTTTTAGTCCAGCTTTTCGCGGGAGGCAAAAATAGGGGTAAACCTACATTAGAACAAATTGTGGAAAACAGGTTCAATATCCGGCAGGTAAAGGGTTTGAACAATTAACACCGGCTTGTGAACAACCTCCATTTCAGGTGGAAAACCCAGGTTTTTGACCTTTTAACTGTGGAAAGCGCTCGAATAAATTTCACTCGTTGGTATGCTACTGGCACTTTACCAGTCCGGCGCGACTCCTTTATCCATGTTGATCAACAGTGCATGAAAAGTGGATTGTTAAAAATAGGGGTTGTGGAATAGACTATCCCCAACTGTTCAAAACACAATTATTTACAGTCGTTACAAAGATTTCATCTGTTAATATAATTGTTGATAACTGTGGATACGGGTGGGCTGATTAACTTTGCATGGTGGGGATAAGTAAGTTATCCCGATATACACACCCCTAATAATAGTAGGTGATTTATATAAATAGGTATTATTAAATACTATTACGATGATTATGAACATTGAAGAAGCGGAAAAAAATATTGAGCAGAAAGGATTCCTCGATCTGGAAGTAGATGTGAAGCTGGATCTTTTTGCGGAAATTGAAAGGCTTAAAAAGGAAAAGAACGCGATCTTGCTGGCGCATTATTACCAGGAGCCTGATATACAGGATGTGGCGGACTATATTGGGGATAGCCTGGGGCTTGCCCAGAAAGCCCGGCAGGCCGATGCTGATATCATTGTTTTCGCCGGGGTTCATTTCATGGCGGAAACTGCTAAAATCCTGAACCCTTCCAAAAAAGTACTCCTGCCCGATCTCAAGGCCGGCTGTTCCCTGGCCGATAGTGCGCCTGCTGCTCCTTTCAGGGCTTTTAAAGAGAAGCACCCCAATCATATCGTTATTTCCTACATCAACTGTACTGCGGAGATCAAAGCTTTGTCTGATATTATCTGTACTTCGGGTAATGCAGAGAAGATCATTGAAAGCGTTCCGAAGGACCAGCCGATCATTTTTGCGCCCGACAGGAACCTGGGTGCCTATCTCAACAAGAAAACAGGCCGTAACATGGTATTGTGGAATGGCGCCTGTATGGTGCACGAGATATTCAGCCTGGAAAAGATCACCAAACTGAAAATGCGCCACCCGAATGCCAAATTGATTGCGCACCCCGAATGTGAGGAACCCGTGCTGGCGATTGCCGATTATATTGGCAGCACTACCCAATTGCTTAAGTACTCGCAGACCGATACAGCGATGGAATATATTGTGGCCACTGAAACGGGTATCCTGCACCAGATGCAGCAGGCTATGCCCGGAAAAACATTTATCCCCGCTCCGCCGAATAATAGTTGCGCTTGCAATGATTGTCCGCATATGAAGCTGAACACCCTCGAAAAGCTCTACCTGTGCATGATGTATGAAAAGCCCGAAATTCTCATGGATGAGGAATTAAGGCTGGCGGCCAAAAAGCCGATGGACCGCATGATGGAGATCAGCAAAGCTGCCGGATTGATTGGTTGATAAGCATGTGACCTGAATGTTCAAAATCAGGTATTAATACCCTTGAAAAACCTCGGGAGGAAGCCCTACTTTAGCTGCGGAAAGAGACCGTATTTAATAAACTAACCGATTTAGCTAAAAAATACTAAATAAATTAGTTTATTCCAAAAATACCTTTTACCTTTATGTACCATTAACTTCAAAGTATAAAACAGAAAACATGAGTAACGTAGAAAAACTGAAGGCGCTTAAGCTGACGATCGATAAGATAGACAAGGATTTTGGCAAAGGCAGTGTGATGTTGATGAATGAGCGGAGCCAGGAGCCGATGGAAGTGATTTCTACGGGCTCTATAGGGCTGGATACGGCCCTGGGTGTAGGAGGACTGCCCAAGGGAAGGATCGTGGAAATATACGGCCCTGAATCGTCTGGTAAGACAACCGTTGCGATACATGTAATTGCCGAAGCGCAGAAAAAAGGAGGCATGTGCGCCATCATTGACGCCGAGCATGCTTTTGATAGTTCTTACGCCCAGAAACTGGGTGTAGATGTGGATAACCTGCTGATCTCTCAACCGGATTATGGAGAACAGGCTCTTGAAATTGCCGACCGCCTTATTCTTTCAGGCGCATTGGATGTAGTAGTGATAGATTCTGTAGCGGCATTGGTGCCCAAAGGAGAACTGGAGGGTGAGATGGGCGACAGTAAAATGGGTCTGCAGGCCAGGTTGATGAGCCAGGCATTGCGTAAGCTCACCGCTACGATCAACAAAACCAATACGGTTTGTATTTTCATCAACCAGTTGCGCGAGAAGATCGGGGTGATGTTTGGAAACCCGGAAACCACCACCGGGGGTAATGCTTTGAAATTCTATGCATCCGTTCGGCTGGATATACGCCGCATGACACAGATCAAAGACGGAGACGAAGCCATTGGTAACCGCGTGAAGGTAAAAGTGGTAAAAAACAAAGTGGCGCCACCCTTCCGCGCCGCAGAATTCGATATCATTTTCGGTGAAGGTATCAGCAAACTGGGAGAGATCATCGATATGGGTGTTGAACTGGGTATCGTACAGAAAAGCGGAAGCTGGTTCAGCTATGATAACAACAAACTGGGACAAGGCAGGGATGCAGTAAAGAAACTGTTGCAGGATAATCCCGAACTGGCCAACGAAGTGGAAGCTAAAATACGGGCCAAGGTATCGGAAGTAAAAGCCGCCGCAGAAGTATAACAAAGATTATCGAGATACTTGTTTTTTTGATGGGTTAGTAAGTATGGAAAGTCACGAATAGCGCGTGGCTTTTCGCTTTTTATACACCTGCATGCTGTGAACATGATGAAGATTATCAGGTAATGCTTTACTTTGGGAAAACCCTTTGACATCTTGTTGTACGCGTTGCTGAAAATATTTGTCAGGCTGGGACTGCCATTATTCTGTAAACAAATACAAATACGGAATAAAGAAGCGTTAGCTAGCAAGGGTCCCATGTTGATCACAGCCAACCATCCCAACGCATTCCTCGACGCCATCATCATTGCTGCATATTGTAAACACCGTGTGTATTTCCTGGCAAGAGGCGATTTTTTTTCAAAACCCTGGCAATATAAATTACTCCGTCTGCTGAACATGATGCCGGTGTTCAAACAGAATGAAAGAAAAAAAAACAAGGAACTGAACAACCATTCGTTTGAACAGGCAGAAGCAATTCTTTCACAAAACGGAATACTACTTGTTTTTATAGAAGGCATTTGTGTGAACAAACACGAACTGCAACCCTTTAAAAAGACTGCCGCGAGGATTGCGCTTCGCTGCCAGGAAAAAAAGATACCGCTTTCTGTTTTGCCCATTGTAATTACTTACGATTCTCTGAACGGACCAGGAAAAACTGTTTGCCTTGAAGCTGGAACGATCCTACCGGAAACAGCGCTCTTGCCTTTCCAAAATAATGCTCCGCAGAATATCCAATATTTTAACCAAGCGCTTTTTAATTATATCAATGGGGTTTTGCAGAAGAGAACGAGGCCACTTTCAAAAGAACTTAATCTTGGAGCCAAGCTGATTTCTATTGTTGCTTGTTTACTGTACATTTTGCCCTATAGCATAATTCAAAAAATAGTACACAACAAGACCAGGAATACTGTTTTTTATGACTCTGTGCTTTTTACAACCATATTATTATTATACCCTGTTTATTTATTGTTAATCACCTGGCTGTTTCATTTTTTGCACTTACCGTTCACGTGGATAGTGTTGATGATTTTATTACACCTGCTTGCAGCCTGGTATGCGGTACAATGCTTACCTTACCCTTTTAAAAATAGACCTGAAAATGGAAAATATCAAGAGCCTCGGTAAGGATAAACGCATCGCAATGATTGCGCACGATTATAAAAAGAAAGACCTGATCGATTGGGCGGTTTTCAATAAAACCGTTCTTTCATCACATAGCCTGGTTGCTACGGGGACAACGGGAAAAATGCTGGAAAAATCATTGGGAAGACCCGTTACTAAATTGTTAAGCGGTCCGCTTGGTGGTGACCAACAAATTGGCGCGATGATTGCGAACGGAGAAATAGACATGGTGATATTTTTCTGGGATCCGATGGAAGCGCAGCCGCACGACAGCGATGTGAAAGCCTTACTACGTCTCTGTGTTGCATGGAACCTCCCCATGGCCTGTGACAGGGCCACGGCAGATTTCCTGATCACCTCTCCATTCATGCACGAACCCTATGACGCACTACTTCCGGATTATACGGGATATCTCAAGCGCCCCATCAAAGAAGAAAAATAATTTCTAGCGGGCTTTGTATATATTTAATCGTAAAATCATTTTTATGCGTTGGGAAGGTGACCAGGAAAGCGATAATGTAGAAGACCGCCGTGGCATCAGTGGCGGAACCATTGCCGCAGGTGGTGGTATTGGCGCCATCATCATCGGCATCATCTACGTATTGTTGGGCGGAAACCCATCCGATGTGCTGCAACAAACGCAGTCGTTCCAGCAACAGCAACAAACAACCACCGCAAACCGGAGCCCTGAAGAAGAACATCTTGCTTCTTTCAGCAAAGTGGTACTGAGGTATACGGAAGACGTATGGGATTCACTGTACCACGCATCAGGAAAAAATTATCGTAAGCCTACTTTGGTTTTATTCACAGAATCAACACAATCGGGTTGTGGATTTGCGAGTGCCATCACCGGCCCATTCTATTGTCCGGCCGATGAAAAACTATACCTCGACCTTTCTTTTTTCAACGAGCTGCAACAACGGTTCAAAGTGGAGGGTGAATTTGCCATGGCTTATGTGATTGCACATGAAGTAGGCCATCATATCCAAAAACTAATGGGCATATCTGACAAGATGGAACAACTGCGGGCCAGGATGAGTGAAACGGAATACAATAAAATGTCTGTGAAGCTGGAGCTGCAAGCCGACTTCCTCGCGGGCATGTGGGCACATTATACCCAACAGATGAAAAAGAACCTGGACGATGCAGATATTGAATCGGCGCTCAATGCTGCCAATGCGATTGGTGACGACAGGCTGCAGCAACAGGCACAGGGACGCGTAGTGCCGGATGCTTTTACACATGGCACATCGAAGCAAAGAATGTACTGGTTTAAAAAAGGATACGATACCGGTGATCTTAACCAGGGCGATACTTTTAATGCGCCTGACCTCTGAGTAGCAAATAACAAACATGCTTCACTTATTAAACTGTTGTTATGAGAAAATTACTTTCCTCAGTTGCGTTGCTATTAGCCATCACATCCTTTGCACAGGATACGTTGTCTAAGCAGGATATACAATCCGCCGCCAGGATACAGGATCTTAGCTTTACCCCCAGCGAGATAGACAGCATGTATGATGGTGTGAAAGACAATTGGTTGATATACCAGCTGCAACACAAACAATCGCTCAACAACAGTGTTCCGATGAGTTTGTGGCAAAACCCGGTATTACCGAATATGCGCCTCGATCAAAAACAGGCGGAGATCAAATGGAATTATATTCCTAATATCCAATTACCGAAAGATCTCAATGATCTTGCTTATTATAACCTGCTTCAACTGTCATCCCTGCTGAGGAATAAAAAGATCAGCTCCGTACAGCTGACCCGCTTTTTCATCGACCGGCTCAAAAAATATGACGACAGTCTGCAGTGTGTGATATCGCTGACAGAATCTATTGCGATGCAACAAGCGGAACAAGCAGATGCAGAGATCGCTGCCGGAAAAATCCGCGGGCCGCTGCATGGTATTCCTTACGGACTGAAAGACCTCTTCGCTGTAAAAGGTACCAAAACAACCTGGGGTGCTGCGCCGTATAAAGACCAGGTGATAGAAGAAGACGCGTATGTTTATCAAAGACTGAAAGAGGCCGGCGCTGTACTGGTAGCAAAATTTACGCTCGGGGCATTGGCCATGGGTGATTATTGGTATGGTGGAAGAACCAGGAATCCGTGGAATACCCAGTTCGGCTCTTCGGGCTCATCGGCCGGCTCTACATCGGCCACCGTTGCAGGGCTCATTCCTTTTGCCATTGGAACAGAAACCTGGGGATCGATCGTTTCACCATCTTCCACCTGCGGCGCTACCGGCTTGCGTCCCACTTTCGGAAGCATCAGCAGAACCGGCGCCATGGCATTGAGCTGGAGCCTGGATAAAGTAGGCCCTATTTGTCGTAATGCAGAAGATGCCGCCGTGGTCTTTTCGTGCATCCATGGAACAGACGGATACGATGGCAGTGCGGTGAACAGGCCGTTCAACTATCAAAACAAAGTATCAATACCCAAGTTGAGAATAGGCTATGCTAAAAACTATTTCGACAAGATAACCGATACATCCAGGAACGAATGGAAGGTGCTGGAAGCCTATAAAAAAATGGGTGCAACCCTTATTCCCATTGATTTCCCAGACAGTGGTGTTTATCGTTTCAACATGATGGAAGTGATCATCAGCGCCGAATGTGCTGCCGCATTCGACGAATTTACCAGGAGCGGACTGGATGATCAAATGACCAGGCAGGGAAAAAACGACTGGCCGAATACTTTCAGGGTATCGCGACTGATACCAGCGGTGGAATACATCAATGCCAACCGGCACCGTTACCTGCTGATGCAGCAAGTGAATGAGACCATGAAAGGAGTGGATGTATTGATTTGTCCCACCCGTGGCAGCGGCAACCAGTTGGCCATCACCAACCTGACCGGTCATCCTGTTGTATGTATGCCTACCGGGTTCGATAAACAGTATCATTTACCCACCAGTATTACTTTAATAGGAAAATTATACGACGAAGCCACATTGCTGGCTGTTGCAAAAGCTTATCAGGATCAAACACCCTGGGATGAAATGCATCCGCCACAATTCAAATAAACCATCACAAATCATCCCTTGTTTTGTATCTTTAAAATAGCAAGACTGAACCCCGCATAGAAAAAAACAGCAGATGAAAAAGTTCCTCCTGATACTGTGTCTGTTGTGCGCATTACAACAGCTTGCCGCACAAAACCTCAACCTGTACGAAAAGAAATGGTTCATCCGCGGGAATGATACATTGCGTTACAGGGTTATGTTTCCCGAAAAATTCAAACCCAACCGAGTATACCCATTGCTGGTTTTCCTGCATGGTTCGGGCGAAAGAGGAAACGACAACAACGCCCAGCTCGCACATGGCGGAGAGATTTTTACGAGGGAAGCTATCAGGCATTATTTCCCGGCAATCGTTGTTTTTCCGCAATGTCCTGCCGGAAGTACCTGGTCGCACTATAAAAGGGACCATCACCCGAAATCGGGCAACTTTAACATCATTACAGAAGCGGAACCACCTTTAACTCAGAGACTGTTGAAGCAATTATTGGATAGCTTATCGGAGAGCGGCGTAGTAGATACACGCAAAATATATATCGGCGGTCTTTCCATGGGTGGCTTTGGTACCTATGATATGATCACCCGTTATCCGGATTATTTCGCTGCGGCCTTTTCGATCTGCGGGGTGGCAGATATTCCGCAGATGATGCAAAAAGCCAGGAACCTGCCACTCTGGATCTTTCATGGAGCCCAGGATAATGTAGTTCCGCCGATTGCCGACCGCGAGCTTTACAAAGCGTTGATGACATCGGGCGACCAGCACGTGATGTATACAGAGTACCCCAACCTCAACCATAACAGTTGGGATGCGGCATTTGCAGAACCCAAATTATTGCCCTGGTTGTTTTCCAATAAAAAGAAACATAAAAAACAATAGTGAGAAAAAGTATTGGATTGATAGTGCTCACCGGAATGATGACGGCCTGTTCTGCGCAAACACACACAACGCCCATCACCCCGATCAGTGCATTGAAATTGTTGGCGGTTCAGGAAATACCTTATGATGCCCGGTTTAAAGGAACTACGGTAGGCGGACTCTCTGGCATCGATTATGACAGCACACAACAATCATATTATCTTATCAGCGACGACAGATCGGCGCTTCAGCCGGCGAGGTTCTATACGATGAAGGTCTACCTTAATAACCAGGGATTCGACAGCTTACGTATAACGGATGTAGTTACGCTACGCCAACCCGATGGTTATCCCTTTCCCAACACCCAGCAGGATCCCGCACATACGCCCGACCCGGAAGCGCTGCGCTACGACCCGGTGAGAAAACAAATGGTGTGGACAAGCGAGGGGGAAAGGATTGTTTCAAACAAAGACACGGTATTGGAAAACCCTTCTATCCATTTCATTGAGCCTGACGGAAAATTTATTGATAGTATTCCGCTGCCGCGCAATTTATGGATGCATGCAACCGAGAAGGGTCCGAGACGTAATGGTGTATTGGAAGGCATCACGTATGCAAATGGCTATAAAACCCTTTATGTAAGTCTCGAAGAACCCCGCTATGAAGATGGCGAGCGTGCAGATATCCGACCGAATGATGCATGGGTGAGAATTTACCGTTTCAATAGGGAGAGCTTGCGAAACACCGCGCAGTATGCCTATAAACTGGAACCCATTGCTTATCCGGCATTTCCTGCGGATGCATTTAAAATAAACGGAATACCCGATATACTTTCTGCCGGAGGAACCAGGTTACTGGTAATGGAAAGGTCTTTTTCAACCGGCCGCATGCCTTGTACCATCAAAATTTTCTTAACAGATTGCAGTAAAGCGGAAGATATTTCCAAAGTGAATTCACTGAAACGAAAACCACCAACCAGGCCCTTGCAGAAAAAATTATTGCTGAACATGGATGACTTGGGTATTTATGTGGATAATGTGGAGGGCATGACTTTCGGCCCCACACTTCCCAATGGCCACAGAACCCTTTTGATGGTGTCGGACAATAATTTTTCCCAACTGGAAAAAACACAGCTTTTCCTCTTTGAAGTGATGCCCTGATTTTGTTGTTAACTTCGCCAAACAGGTCCGCATCATTTGCCTGTTTGCATCATGCCATTCAAACTTCACACAACATACGAACCGGCCGGAGACCAACCTTCGGCCATACGCCAGCTGATCGACGGAATACAAAGCGGCGAACAGTTTCAGACATTGCTGGGCGTAACAGGCAGTGGTAAAACGTTTACCATGGCCAATGTGATACAGGAGCTGCAAAGGCCTACCCTGGTACTCACACACAATAAAACACTGGTGGCGCAATTGTACGGCGAGTTCAAACAGTTCTTCCCGGAGAATGCCGTTGGTTATTTTGTGAGCTACTACGATTATTACCAGCCGGAAGCTTATATGCCGGTGACGAATGTGTATATAGAAAAAGACCTGAGCATCAATGAAGAATTGGACAAGTTGCGTTTGCAAGCTACATCGCAACTGCTGAGTGGCCGGCGCGATATCATTGTGGTGGCAAGTGTAAGCTGCATCTACGGTATGGGTAACCCTACGGAGTATGAGAACGGGATCATCAGGATAGAAAAGGGACAGGTGATACCGCGGCAAAAATTCCTGCACAGCCTGGTGAATTCATTGTATAACAGAAGCCAGGGCGACTTCACGAGGGGTACGTTCAGGGTAAAGGGCGATACGGTTGACATCAACCTGCCCTATGTTGATTTCGGTTACCGCGTTACTTTTTTGGGGGATGAAATAGAAGAGATAGAAAGCATCGATACGGATACGGGCAAACGGATGGGACTGATGGAGAATGCCGCCATCTTCCCCGCCAACCTCTACCTGGCGCCACGCGATATCATACAACAGGTGATCTATGAGATACAGGATGAAATGATGGCGCAGGTGGAGTATTTCAAGGGCATTGGAAAAAACGAAGAAGCGCATCGCATCAAAGAGCGGGTGGAATACGACCTTGAAATGATCCGTGAGCTGGGTTATTGTAATGGCATTGAGAACTACTCCAGGTTTTTCGACAGGCGCAAACCCGGCACGCGGCCCTTCTGCCTGCTGGATTATTTTCCCAAAGATTTTTTATGTATGATCGATGAAAGCCACCAGACCATACCGCAGATCGCGGGTATGTACGGAGGAGACCGCAGCCGTAAACTGGTGCTGGTAGAATATGGCTTCAGGTTACCGAGTGCGATCGACAACAGGCCCCTGAGCTTCCAGGAATTTGAGTCGCTCGTGGGCCAGACCGTTTTTGTGAGCGCTACCCCCGGTGATTATGAGCTGGAGAAAACAGGCGGTGTAGTGGTGGAGCAGGTAGTAAGACCTACAGGCTTATTGGACCCACCGATAGAAGTACGTCCGAGTGTGAACCAGATTGATGACCTGCTCGATGAAATAGACAAGCGTGTGAAAAAGGGCGACCGTGTGCTGGTGACCACGCTTACCAAACGTATGGCGGAGGAGATGGACAAGTACCTGGCGCGCATCAACATCAAATCGAAATACATACACAGTGATGTGGATACGCTGGAACGTGTGAAAATACTGCGCGACTTAAGATTGGGTGTGATAGATGTGCTGGTTGGGGTGAACCTGCTGCGGGAAGGACTCGATCTGCCCGAAGTATCGTTGGTGGCCATATTGGATGCCGATAAAGAAGGCTTCCTGCGTAATGAGCGGTCGCTGACCCAGATGGCAGGACGCGCTGCGCGTAATGTGGATGGATTGGTGATCTTTTATGCCGATAAGATGACGATGAGCATGCAACGCACAATTGATGAAACCGGCCGCAGAAGAGAAAAACAGTTAGCGTATAATCAGGAACATGGTATTATTCCGCAAACGGTGAGCAAGAGCAAAGAGCAGGTTTTTGCACAAACATCGGTACTTGATATCAAAGGGTATGATCCTTCGAACGCGTATGCCGTGCAGACCGAAGATCCTTTTGTATCGAAAGCGGCGGAGGAACAGGAGACCTATCAAACGATTCCCCAGTTCGAAAAAGCCATTACAAAGACCCGGAAAGAAATGGAAAAAGCAGCCCGCGATCTGGACTTTATTGAGGCGGCCCGCCTGCGCGATGAAATGTTCAGGCTGCAAAAAGAACTGGAAGCGATCAGGTAAAGACGGAATTGAAGGAATAATCTTATATTAGCCAGTGTAAAACCTGTACCGAATATAAAGTAACCGTAATGCGCAAGCTGTTAACTATATGCTGTTTCCTTCTCTGTATAACCAGTCTCATCTCTTGTGGCAAAGGGCCCGACACAGCACCATCGGAAGAAAACCTGAATATAAAATTGAATACGGCTAACCCCGCCACCTCTACCAGCAGTTCTTACCAGTTCACGGTAGAAGTATTGAGCAGAATGCCCGCAGCCGGCGTTAAGATCAATATCACTGCGAAAAGAGAAGACAACAGTACGGTTGTTTTTACGCAGGACCTCAGTTCGTCTACAGCTGTGAACAGCGTAACGGTTTCACCGCTTCCAATGGGACAAGTATTTTGTACCGTAGCGGTAACGGTTACTTCTGCTACTACATCAACCAATACCAGGAACGGCAACTTCCGCGTAGTTTGGAAATAAATTTATTAAGAACGGATTAATAAAAGCAAAGTGCCCACAGCATTGAGTTTGCGAGCGCTTTGTTTATTACCTTTACGCCTCTTTACCCCTCTACACTCTGGCGCAGATACAATTTTTTAGCGGCTCCAACGTTAGGAGTCCGTCATTTTTTAATTTTTAACAGCATCAATTATGAAAGTAAAGATTTACTTAACAGCGCTATTGAGTTCAGCGGTATTGTTTTCCTGTGTGAGTCCAAAAAAATTAAGAGAGTCGCAAGCCAAGTACGACCAGCTTAGCGGTACTTACCTCGATCTGCAGTCGAAATACCGCGCATTGCAGGACGAACTGAACAAAGCCAACAACAAAAATGCAGCATTGCAGTCCGCGAAAACAAACACAGATGGACAGGTAGATGATCTCAAAAAACAGATCGATTACCTCAAACAGAACAATAATACGGTATTGAACCAATTGAGGGATATGTCGGTGGTAACGAATGCGCAGGCAGAAAGCATCCGCAAATCATTGGACAATATCGGGGCGAAAGACATGTACATCAAAGACCTCCAGGGTTCTATTGCACGTAAGGATTCCCTTGCCATGGCGCTGGTGATGAATCTCAAGGGAGCCATCGGCAACCTGGATGACAAAGACATTAATATCAAAGTAGATAAAGGGGTGGTATATGTAGATATTTCAGACAAGCTCCTTTTCAAAAACGCCAGCTATGATGTTACGGAAAGAGCGAAGGAAGTACTGGGCAAAGTAGCCAAAGTGTTGCAGAACCAGCCTGAGATCGAGTTCATGGTGGAAGGCCATACCGATTCAAACCCTATTCACAGCGCGGGTATTGTTGATAACTGGGACCTCAGCGTAAAACGCGCTACCAGCGTGGTGCGCATCCTGCAAAATACCTATGGTCTCGATCCTAAACGCATGACTGCAGCAGGAAGAAGTGAATACCTGCCTCTTGCAGATAACAACACCGCCGGAGGACGTGCTGCTAACCGCAGAACAAGGATTGTTATTCTTCCGCAACTCGACCAGTTCTTTAAATTACTGGAGACGAAAAAATAAATTGTTCCGCTATAAAAAAGCCTCCCGTAATTGTGTTGCGGGAGGCTTTTTATTTCAGTGATTTATCAAATCAGTTTTGAATGACTTAAATAATAAGCATCCGGACTGTACATAAATAAACAACTGCCGTGGCAGATGGTTTCAATGATCTGCCGGTGTACATTTTTCGGAATGGCCGGGCAGCCCAGGCTGCGGCCAATGAAGCCACGTTCTTCTATGGAATTTTCATTGGCATAAGCGGCGCTGTGCATTACAATGCCCCTGCCCTCTGCTCTGTCGTTGATACCGGATTCTTCACCGTTGAGACGCATAGAGTAGCCATGTTTGCCGGTATAGGTATCGCCGGTTACATAAAACCCGAGACTGCTTTTGAAGCTGTTGGGTTTGTTAGAGAATTTGGTGGCAATGTCTTTACCAGAATTCCTGCCATGTGCTACGTAGGTATTGAACAAAAGCTCTTCCGATTCCAGGTCGATAACAAAAAGCCGTTTTTTACCGGAAGGAAGGGAAAAGTCGATGATCGAAAGCAGATTGTCCTTTTCAATTTTTCCATCGCTCTGTAGCTGGTCATGCCCTTTCAAAGCATATTCAAATGCTTCGTGTGAGAGACCCAGTGAATCGAGCGCCAGCTTTTCGTAAAGGGAAAGCCGGGCATCTCCTTCGTTTGCCGTGAATTGAATAACCGGAACTGTATCTGGAGCGGATACCCGAAGCAGACTGCCGCTGCTGTTTGCAACAACAAAACTCATAAAGGCCAGGGAGGCCGAAATAATCAACACAAATACCCCGAAAGACCGGATGAATGATCTACCCATGCAATTACAACGTTTGATCGGTGAATGAATAAAAGATGAACTAAGTAGAATTGTTCGAAAACGGGTAGTGGTTATTTAATAGTCCCCAAGTGGGCAGCAAAAATAAGACCGAAACGGGAAAAGGGGAAATATGGGGTTTCCTTTAACAAATCGTTCAGATATTACAAAAAAAATCCCGCCATAGGGTACTTGGCGGGATTGCAGTTGGTTATTGGTTGTTTAAACCATTTGTTATATTTAAGACAACCGTTTGTTAATTTCGCTGCAAAGAGCGTCAAATATTTGTTCTACAGTTCCTTCTCCCTTGATTTTCACCACTTTATCAAAAGCCTGGTAATAATCGGCTACTGCGGAAGTCTTTTTATGGTATTCTACGATCCGGGCCCGGATCACGGTTTCGTTGTTATCGTCGCTCCGGCCGCTGGTGAGTCCCCGGTTGAGTAACCGCTTAACCAGCTCTTCCTCACCTACTTCGAGCGCCAGTACCACACCAATAGAAGTGTGTTTTTGCGTCAATAGCTGGTCAAGGGCCTCACTTTGCGCCCTGGTACGGGGAAAACCGTCGAAAAGAAAGCCTTTGGCCTGGGGATTATTGTCCAGCGCTGCGCTGATCATGCCAATGACCACTTCATCCGGTACCAGTTCCCCTCTGTCCATGAATTTTTTGGCTTCCAGTCCCAATGGAGTGGCGCCGGCAATTTCACTTCTCAACAGATCTCCGGTTGACAAATGTTTCAATCCATAAGCAGCGATCAGTTTTTCACTTTGTGTACCTTTTCCGCTTCCGGGAGGACCGAACAAAATAATATTAAACATGTAAGTGCTAACCTTGAGTGAGGAGCAAAGATAGTATGTGTGTTTTAAAAAATGTTTAACAGATCACGAAAACCTTTGAAAAGACTGAATCCTGGCGTGAAACAAACGATTGTTTGTACACAGGAGTAAACCATAACGGGGCATGACTCGTAACTTTAACGTATCAAATTCACATCAAATGAAATGGATATTTTCATTGACTTTGGCCTGCTTGTTGGGGCAAGGTTGTTATTCTCAAAACAATCAAAAGACCGATATGGACCAGCACAAGAAAAACGATAACCCTGTTTATTCGAGAACAGATACAGGTAAAGCGGTGATGAAAGATGAAGATTGGAAACGCGTATTATCACCCGAAGTATATTATATCGCGAGGCAAAAGGGTACTGAGCGACCCTGGAGCAGCAAGTTTGAAAACCTGAAAGAAGTGGGCACTTATTATTGCGCAGCATGTGGCAATGCGCTGTTTAAAAGCGATACCAAATTCGAAAGCGGTTGCGGATGGCCGAGTTTTTACGAGCCCATCAGCAAAAGTTCCGTTATTTATTTACCGGATAATAGCCTGGGTATGAGCCGTACCGAAGTGGAATGCGGCCGCTGCAAAGCGCACCTGGGCCATGTGTTTGAAGATGGTCCCCCGCCCACCGGTCTTCGTTATTGTATCAATGGCGTGGTGCTTGATTTTGAAAAGGCGAAAGAAGCGGAGAAGCACTATACCGAGAAAAAGAAATCCGAGTAAAACGATGGTGCATAAATAATGAGTTACTTTGCGTGCGGGCACATTTTAAATGATACGTATGAATCAACCGAAACTGAGCCACCTTGCAGAGACACTCATCGGCAGTGAGATCGTGAAGCTGGGCAATGCCATCAGCGAAAGGATCAGGGCAGGCGAAAAAATTTACAATTTTACCATCGGGGACTTCGACCCGGCTATCTTTCCCATTCCGGCAGCACTGGAAGCAGAGATCATCCGCTGCTACAAGGAACACTACACCAACTATCCTGCAGCGGAAGGGATACTGGACCTGCGCAAGGCGGTGAGTTTGTTTTTGAAAGAACGTGAAGGGCTTGATTATACCGAGCAGGAAATACAGGTAGCTTCGGGCGGCAGGCCATTGATCTATACCATTTTCAGGGCGATTGTAGACAAAGGCGATAAAGTGATCTATGGCGTTCCTTCCTGGAATAACAATCACTATGCCCATATGACGGCCGGCGAGCATTGTGTGATCGAATGCCATCCCGAGAATGATTTCATGCCTACGGCGGCCGATATCAAACCCCATATCAAAGGTGCAGCGCTGCTTTGCATTTGCACCCCGCAGAACCCTACCGGTACCACCCTTACCAAAACGGCGCTGGAAGAGATCTGTGATTTGGTGCTGGAAGAAAACAAACAAAGGGCTGCAGGCGAAAAGAAATTGTACCTGATGTTCGACCAGATGTATTGGACGCTGACTTTTGGTAATACCCGGCATTACAACCCCATAACGTTGAGGCCCGAAATGAAAGCCTATACTGTTTTTGTAGATGGTATTTCAAAAGCATTTGCGGCAACAGGTGTGCGCGTGGGCTGGTCTATGGGACCCGCTTCCGTTATTGCAAAAATGAAAGCGATCCTGAGTCACCTCGGCGCATGGGCGCCCATGCCCGAGCAAAACGCTGTTGCGAAATTCCTGGGAGAGAAAGAAGCCATCGATCATTATCTCGCTCATTTTAAAGCAGAGATCAATGAACGGCTTCAAAAAATATATGCAGGGTTCATTGCACTGAAAGAAAAAGGATACGCGGTAGATGCTGTTGCACCACAGGCTGCGATTTATCTTACCGTTAAAATAAATCTTACAGGTAAAACAACAACTGCGGGCGCTGTTTTACAAAAACAGTCAGACGTTACTTCTTATATACTGCACGAAGCCAAACTGGCAGTGGTTCCTTTTTCTGCATTTGGCGCAGGAGCCGACAGTCCCTGGTATCGCCTGAGCGTAGGAACCTGTAAGAAAGAGGAGATTGGGGAAGTGTTTGAAAAACTGGAAAAAGCCCTTGCTGCGCTGAAGTAAGTTCAGTTTTTATTGTTTATGAACACAAAGGGTTTATCAACAGCAATGGTATCCCGGATGGCTTTTTGAATCAGGTGTGGTTTGCAAAGGATGCGCCGATGGTTGATATCAATGATCTCGTTAGCAGTGCAGAAATTATTCCAGCTTTCTACATGATATAAAAGCGCGTTCAATTGTGCAACGTGCAACTCCAGTTCTTGCCGGCTGAGGTGCGACTGATTGGTGAGGACAAGGATATCTCTGTTGACGCTTTTCATTAATCACGCTGATTACCTGTGTGCGGAAGGGCAACCACAAAATGCGGGTTTCTTGTTTTTATTGAACACACCACATGAGCCCATCACCGTTATCAATAACAGTAAAATGAATAACCGGTTTATTTTCCTTTGCATAATCTGACATCTAAATTACTACTTTACAGTTTAAAATAAATCAAATCGGACAGCGTGCCGGGAACTTTTAACATACAACGGGTTTTGGTGGCCCCGCTCGATTGGGGCCTGGGACATGCTACCCGTTGCATACCCATCATTGATGCATTGAACAAGCAGGGTTTTAAGGTATTCATAGCAGCGGAAGGCGCACAAAGAGCGCTGTTGGAGAAAGAATTCCCGGAACTGACGATGCTCCCACTCAAAGGCTATCGTGTGCGGTACAGCAGGAAAATGAGCTGGTTGCCATTTAAACTGCTGGCGCAACTGCCAGGGTTATTGCAGACCATTGCACGGGAACACCGGTGGTTGGAACAGGTTGTTGAAACGCATGCGATAGACCTGGTGATAGCTGATAACCGGTATGGCCTTTACAGTAATCGCGTACCCTGTGTGTTCATGACGCACCAGTTGCGGATCAAAGCGCCTTATAATTGGCTGGAATCGCTGATACAAAAGATCAACTACCATTATATTGAACGGTTCAAAACTTGCTGGGTGCCGGATGATGCTTCAGAGAACAATATTGGCGGCAGTTTATCCCATCCCCGCAAATTGCCACGGATACCGGTTCATTATATTGGCCTGCTTACCCGTTTTGAGGCGGCGCAGACAGAACACAGGTATGATCGCTGCATCCTTTTGTCGGGCCCCGAACCCCAGCGCAGCCTGCTGGAACAACAGATCTTGCCGGGTCTGACAGCGCTCGGCGGCGAAACGCTGTTGCTTCGTGGAAAACCGGGCAACGATGAAAAATTAGCGCCGATCAATGGCGTGAGGATAGAAAACCATCTGTCTACTACTGCATTGCAGGCTGCTATATTGCAAAGCGACGTGATTATATGCAGGAGTGGCTATACCACCATCATGGAACTGATGGTCTTGCAAAAAAAATCGATACTGATTCCCACACCTGGTCAAACAGAACAGGAATACCTGGCCGGGTTGTTGAAAGAGAAGCAATACGCCTACAGTGAAAAACAAACAGATTTTCGCTTGCCTGATGCTCTCCGTGCATCAGCGGCTTTTCCTTATCAATGGCCGGTATTGCACAGGTTCTGCGAAAAAGATCTGCCAGACCTTTTGAAAACGGCACTTTAAATCAATCGCAGGGATTAATTTTACCGGAGCGATGACCAAGAACACCAAAGCGCACCTGGCCGGATTGGGAGCCAATTTTATTTTCGGTATTAATTATGCCATTATCAAATACGTTACACCGTCTTATATACAACCCCTTGCGGTAAATGTGGTAAGGGTGTTGGTAAGCGTTTCGCTGTTCTGGTCATTGTTTCTCATGAAGCCCGGTACCGCCGCCGGCATTCAGAAAAAAGACATTCCCCGTTTTATTCTCTGCGGCCTCACCGGCATTACACTGAACCAGGTCTGTTTGATCAAAGGGCTTTCCATGACCTCTTCTTTTCATGGCGCTATGCTTTCCCTGGGAACACCCATTTTCATCAGCATCTTCGCTGTTTGGTTGCTGAAAGAAAAAATGAACCTGACCAGGTTAGCAGGACTCGCCTGCGGTATCAGTGGCGCTGCTATACTGATTATGATCAAGGATACCACCGGCAACAATACAAATAATATGCTGGGAGATATGTTGGCGCTGATGGCAGCTATCGCTTATGCTTTTTACTTGGTGCTGGCAAAACCATTGATGCAATCATACAGCGCACTGCATGTTACCAGGTGGGTACTTACAATAGGTGCGCTGGGCATTTTGCCTATAGGATGGGGACCATTTGTGCATACCAACTGGCAGGCATTTCATGCAAGTCATTGGCTGGCATTGGGCTTTGTGGGAGTTGCAGGCACTTTCCTTGGTTATTTGATGAGCGTGTATGCGCTTTCCATCATCGGGCCATCTGCTACAGGGAGCTATATCTATACGCAACCTGTTTTTGCGGCTATTGTTTCCATTCTTTTCCTGGGAGATCATTTTACTTTGATAAAAGCCGCAGCAACTGCATTGATCTTTTCCGGAGTGTACCTGGTAAACAGAAAGCGCGCCTAAAGTTTGGGATAATCGAAAAACAAAAAAGATTTTTCGGCCCATTGAAAATCCTTCCACTGTAAGGTATCGGATTCTACGGCAAAAATGCCGCAGGTAGGCATGTTGTCGATCTTCACGGAACAGAGTTCATTAACGAATGCAGTGATACCGGGGTTATGCGAAAAAATAGCGGCAGACTGATAATGATTATCGATCTGTGAAATGGTACGGAAGAGAACTGCAACAGATGCATGGTACAACTCCGGAACAGCGATGATCTTCTTCTCGGATAAGCGGTAAGCTTTTGCAAAATAGGTAGCTGTGGTAAAAGCGCGAACGGCAGTACTGGAAATGAATGTGTCTATTTGCATTTGTCTTGCGAGCAGCCGCCGGGCCATTTCAGGTGCATCGTAGTGACCCCTGCTGTTGAGGGGCCTGTCGAAGTCGTCCTGGGAAGCATTATCCCAACTACTTTTTGCGTGCCGGATAACCAATAATGTTTTCATAGCTGCTGATACGAAGTTAGAAAGTTTACCTGACCCAACTGATAAAAGCGTCGACACTCATCCACCCCATGGCCAGTACAACCAGCCAACCGGCTGCCTGCATCCAGAGCGGGTGCCGGTAGCCATTCATCAACCGTTTTCGTGTAACGGCAACCAATATGATGGCGAGTGCCAGTGGTAGGATGAACCCATTGATGGCACCGGCAAAAAGCAACAACTGCCTTGGCTTGCCAATGAAAACAAATACAGCGGTTGACAACAGGATGAAAATGGAAATACAAAGGCGTTCATATTTTGCCAGCAAAGGGTGAAAGGTTTTCATGAAAGAAACAGAAGTATATGCAGCGCCAATGACGGAAGAAATAGCTGCGCTCCACAATACAACACCAAATACCCTGTAACCGAATTCGCCTGCTGCAAAACGGAATACACCCGCGGGAGGATTATCGTGCTCAAGTACCGCACCATGTACCAATACGCCCACTGTAGCGAGGAAGAGAATGAAACGCATGAGTCCTGATATAATGATACCGCTCATTGCACTGCGGTTCACTTCCTGCATGCTTTCTTTCCCTTTGATACCGGCATCGAGCAGCCGGTGTGCGCCGGAGAATGTGATATAACCGCCCACTGTACCGCCCACAATGGTTACAATGGCCTGTGAGCTGATGGTCTCTGGAATGAAAGTACGATGAATCGCTTGCAATAGCGGCGGATGCGCACTGAAGGCGATAAAAAGGGTCAGTAGTATTTTAATTGATCCCACGATCTTCGTGAAATGATCGAGCATTTTTCCGATTTCGCGTATCCAGAAAAGCACCAATGCAGCCACGCAACTAATGATAGCGCCGTGTTGAAAAGAAAGCCCGGTGAGCACGTTAACGCCGAGTCCGCATCCGGCAATATTGCCGATGTTAAAGGCGAAGCCTCCCAATATCACCAGCACAGACAACAAATAGCCGAGACCGGGAAGCAACCTGTTGGCCAGGTCCTGCGCCCTTAATTCACTGATGGTAAGAATGCGCCAGGTATTCAGTTGCGCGCCGATGTCGAGTAATAATGAGACCAGTATCACAAAACCAAAACTGTACAACAACTGCTGGGTGAAAACAGTTGTTTGGGTGAGGAAACCCGGTCCGATAGAAGAGTTGGCCATGAGAAATGCCGCGCCCAGGCCAACGCCGCTGAATAAAGTGGGTTTAAATTTTCCGGATCTCAATGTTGTTTTGTTCTAACGCGTGATGAATATGTTTTGCAAAAGAAACGGCGTGCTCGCCATCGCCGTGTATGCAAATGGTTTCTGCCAGGATGGTAACGGGTTTGCGGTTCACGCTGGTAACGGTTTGTTGCCGCACCATCTGCAGCACTTGTGCTGCCGCCTCCTCTTCTGATTTGATCATAGCGCCGGAGCGGCTCCTGGGTGTAAGGCTCCCATCGTCCTGGTAGCTGCGATCGGCAAACACTTCACTCGCTGTTTTCAATCCTGCCGCACGTGCTGCCGAAATGAGGTTACTACCACTGAGTCCGTATAATACCAGGGAGGCATCCACCATTTTAACAGCGTTTGCAATGGTTTCAGCCATGGAAAGATCTTTGGCCGCCATATTGTAAAGTGCTCCGTGCGGCTTCACATGATGCAGTTGGGCTCCCAAATTCCAGGCTATTCGATTCAACAGCATTAACTGTTCGCCTACTAATTCATACAACGCCTGTTCCGGTAAATGCATTTCGTTCCTGCCGAAATTAGCCGCGTCTTTGAAACCCGGATGGGCGCCGATGGCCACCCCATGCTGCAAAGCCAGTTCAACAGTGCGTTTCATGGTATCGGCATTGCCGGCATGATAGCCGCAGGCAATATTGGCGCTGCTGATAAAAGACATCAGTCCGGCATCATGCGGCATACCTTCGCCCATGTCGCAATTGAGGTCGATGGTCATCATTACAATGAAAAATATTCTTGCATACGGAAGGTACAGGAATATTGCAGTTGTTGCAAATGTTGCTCCTGGTGGAGTCGCAGCGTTTCTGCTTCGGCAATGGAAACGGATTCAAAAGCAAGCGCCTGGCCGCTGTCTGACTGTGCGAGTGAAGGAATATCGGCGCTGATCACGTGACCGATACAAGGATATCCGCCGGTAGTCTGGTGATCGGCCATCAGCACAATGAGCTGACCATTGGGCAATAACTGGATGGTGCCTTTTGTTACGGCAGCGGAAACCAGCTCCTGTTTTTCTGTTAATTGCAAAGCTTCTCCTTTCAACCGGTAACCCATACGGTTGCTTTGGGTTGTGATACTGAAAGGGCTGTTGCAGAAATGCTGCCGGCTCGATTCGGAGAGTTGACAAAAAAAAGAACCCTGAACGAATCGAATGCGGTCATTGTTGTACAGTCCGCACAGATCGGCTTTCCAGGGTAAAGCCACCACTTCATTTTCACCGGAAAAATGATAAGGGAACAATTCATTATTCAGTCCGCCCCTGACCGCCAGGTAGCAACGCGCCCCGTTTCTTTTTTGTTGAAAGCGAAGTATGGAATCTTTATTCACTACCAGTGGCTGGTTGATGTTGATGTCTACCCCGTCGATCACGGCGCCAAAATCGGCTCCGCTCAGTGCAATCAAACAATCTGCTGTAAAGTGGATAACAGGGCCGGGGAAATGCATTTCCAGCACGGCTTCACCCTTGCTGTTTCCTACGAGTGCGTTGGCAGTACGGAAAGCGATAAAGTCCATCACCCCGCCCGGACCAATACCCAGGTGTTGCCGGCCATAATGCCCTGCATCCTGTATGCTGTCGAGTATGCCTTTTTTAACGATGTGCAGACTCATGCTCTTTGATTTTTTGGAACTCGGAAAGGGTAATGGGATAGAACAGCACTTCATCGCCCGGTGCGAAAAAACAGGGATTTTTTTTGCGCGGATCAAATACCCGCAAAGGTGTTTGTCCGATCAGTTGCCACCCACCCGGCGAATCAACCGGGTAGATGCCGGTCTGTTCGCCTGCAATACCTACACTACCTGCTTTTACAAGGGTTCTTGGCTGCTGTAACCGTTCAGTGGCGATGCGGGGATCTACCTTACCCATATATGCAAAGCCGGGAAGAAATCCCAGCATATATACGTGGTAAGATTTTGAAGCGTGCATATTGATCACCTGTTCAACTGTTAATCCATGAGCAGCAGCCAGGTTGATGATATCGATGCCCAGGGCAGGATCGTAGCAGACGGGAACATCCACCCTGTTTATTTTCCGGCGGGCGGACAGTTGTACATGGGAGAGCCTTTCGAGGATGATCCTGCCCAGGTAATCAACAACAGTTGAGTTGCCTGTTTTGTTCCGCCAAAATACCAAATCATAAACAAATGCGACACTGCTGTATGCCGGAATACAATCGAGCAGTCCGGCAAGCGGCTCCTGCTGAAAATAGTCGTAGATGGCCATGACCCATTGGTGGATATGTTCATCGATGCATTGACCGAAGTCGATGAGCAGGGCATGATCGCCGATGCTGCGCAGTTGGTAAGGCGGAATCGATAACATGAATTACAAGGTACGTTTTACCATTAGCATAACATAAACAACTTATATACAACCAGTTATCAAAAGATTTATCTGGAGGTGAACAGATTGGCACGGAACTTGAAATGTTTTTTTAAAATCAGATTGTAAAACAAAATTTCAACTCAACATGAAAACCATTATCAAGTCTTCAGCAGCACTGGCAGTAGTTTTATTTTTCAATGCGGCGCAGGCCCAGGTTGCGGCAGGACTTAAAACAACTACCAACGCCACAGTAAATGCTTCAAAGGCAGCAAGTGCGGCAAGCCAGGTAGCAGCCCGTACATCAGCAGCTACCAGCAATGCGGTGAATGCAAGCACCAATGCCGCCGCAAAAGCGTCCGCCGCTGCTACACACGCTACGAATGCAGCTGTTAATACCACCGTTAATACCGCCTCCAAATTGCAAAGCAATACACAGTTAAATGCAGGAGTAGGCGTTAATGCAAAAACAAATGTGAATTCCAATGCCGGCGGTGAAGACAAAGGACAGGTAAGGGCAGCTGAAAGGTCAGAATCTGAAGTACATGGAGATGCCGACAATGCACAAGGCCAGGACCAGGACAAGGATCACCACATAAAAGTTAGAGCAAAAGCAAATGCCAATTCCAATGCCGGTGGTGAAGACAAAGGACAGGTAAGGGCAGCTGAAAGGTCAGAGTCTGAAGTACATGGAGACGCGAATGTAGATGCAAGAGGCAAAGCAAAAGAAATGAAAGAAGATGCCGATGAGACCAATGCAAGAGTAAAAGCGAAAACCGACAGGGCAAAAGCAGCCGTTCACCATGAAATGAAAGAAGCAAAAGAAAAAGCTAAACCCGAAGTGAGTGCAAGCACAGAAGTAAAAGCACAGGGAAAAGTGAAAGCAAGCAATAAGCAGTAATTTTTATATCCAATATATAGTGCTGTTTATAGCACAGTTAAACTCCAGTATCCTTTTTTAAGGCACCATACGTAAGTTGTTGGCTGGGATTAGAATGACATGATAAATCAGACAGGTATGAAAAGAATTATCACGAAATGGTTATGGTTGATGGCAATAAGCTTACCGGTATTTTCCCGGGCACAAGAGGGACCATCTGCCGGTAGCAAACAGGCACCCAAGAACGAATTCAATGCTGCAATCAATTACCAGTCTTATTTACATTACTTTGGGCGAACAGATAGTTTGAAGAGCAGTGGTATTTTTCCTACCGTTGGCTTCCGCCACAAGAGCGGCTTGTATGCGCAAGGAAACTTCATATTTGTTCAGAATAGTGCCCAGCCGACAACTTACACAGGTGCTACCGTAGAAGGCGGTTACCGCTTTCCTCAGTCAGATCATTTTTCCGGGAATATTTTTTATACCCAGTTCCTTTATAAAGACAAGAGCGCATTGGTGCAATCGGCGCTGAAATCGCAGACCGGGATCAACCTGGCGTACACCAACAAAATACTCAACATCAATGTTGGAGGTGATTTGAAGTTCAGCGACAAAACAGACGTTGGCGCTACTTTTGGGCTTGATCATCTCTTTATCATCACAAAGGGCATGATGAAGAATTCAGCCATCGCAATAGATCCTTCTATTTATGCCTATGCGGGCACGCAACAATTCAGCAATACGTACCTGCAGAAAGAAAATGTTTTTGGATTTCCTGTTTCGCAGCAAAATGTAACAGAACATGTTACCCAGTTCAACATCCTGTCTTACGAGGCTTCTATGCCTGTGGTGCTGGTAGTGGGTAAATTCAATGCGGCCGTTATTCCCGCCTATGTGATGCCGCAGAACCTGGCAACGGTAGCCGGAAGGCCCGACCTTACAGAGCGCGGACAGAACATGTTCTACGTAACGGTTAGCGCTGGTATACGCCTGTAATATCGTTGAGCAGCTTACATTTTTTCTGTTTTCATATATGTATTTTGCCATTGCAATAAGCGTGTAAGAGCTTACGATTTGCGAAAAAAAGGCATGTACACTGATTTCCGCGAGCCGCAGCCTCAGCGAAGCCGCGGTTTTTGTTTATTTTTGTACTTCGATAAGCTCCCTGCACACCATAAAATTGAAGTGTATGATTAAGACAGGCAACCCGGTGATCAGTATCTATACTGAAATGACGCCCAACCCCGAAACCATGAAGTTTGTGGCCAACAAATTGTTGTATCCGGGCAAGAGCATTGACTTTGCAGATGAGTCACAAGCAGCTCCGTCTCCTTTGGCGAAAGAGCTGTTCAGTTTTCCTTTCATTAAAAGTGTTTTCATTGCCAGCAATTTCGTAACGCTTACTAAAACAACCGATACAGAAGAATGGCAGGATATTATACCTACCATCAAAACATTCCTGAAAGAATACCTGGAGAACGGCGGTGTAGTGGTGAACGAAGAAGAAGTAGCGAAAGTAAAACACGAAGCCAGCAATGCGGTAAGCGCCGATGACGATGATGTAGTAAAGCGCGTAAAAGAATTGCTGGAAAATTATGTGAAGCCCGCTGTTGAAATGGATGGCGGTGCGATACAGTTCAAAAGCTACAACGATGGTGTGGTGAACCTGATGCTGCAGGGAAGCTGTAGTGGTTGCCCTTCTTCTATGATCACGCTCAAAGCCGGTATTGAAGGCATGATGAAGCGCATGATTCCTGAAGTGAAAGAAGTTGTTGCTGAAGCAGAATAAAAATCAATAGAGATACGATATAAAAGAGGCTGTCTCAAAAGGGCAGCCTCTTTTTATTTTTAAGGGTGGGTTTGTGCACAATGGAGGTGAATAAAAAGATATAGGTTATCATAC